>NZ_JBFRFR010000012.1:0-201247 GCF_052114925.1 Bradyrhizobium sp. 2TAF36
TGGCTGCTGCCCCCCCGGCGCCGCCTCCAGCCCCCGCTCCGGCGCCGGCCCCCGCACCCGTTCAGGCGGCTGCCGTCGCGCCGCCGGCTCCCGCAGCCGCGCCCGCGCGCGATCTCAATTCACCGCTCGGCATCTGGCTCACCGAGGAGAAGGAAGGCAAGGTCCGCATCGAGCAATGCGGCACCAATCTCTGCGGCTATTCGGTCGACAGCAAATCGAACCAGAACGGCGAGCAGGTCCTCATCAACATGAAACCCGCCAAGGACCAGAACAAGGATCAGAAATGGTCCGGCCGCATCCTCGATCCCAACTCCGGCTCGACCTACGATTCCACGATCGCGATGAAGGGCACCGACCGCCTGCGCGTGCAGGGCTGCGCCTTCGGCGGCATGTTCTGCGGCGGCCAGACCTGGACGCGCGTGAACTGAGTCCGGCTTCGACGTTCGAACCGAGACAAGGGGCCCGCGATCCGGGCCCCTTTGCTTTTGCCCGCGATCTCTTTGCGGAGTGCGCCACCTCACTGAGCCCCTTGCGCACGTGACAGCCCTCACATCGCGGGTTCCGCGCTCATGCCACGATCCCCCCATGGTCAACCAACGGGGCGTGTCATGAACGGATTTTGCAAAGGTCTCTTCGCCAGCATTGTCGCCATCGCCGTCCCGCTGACGCAGGCGGGCGCGGCGACCTCCACCTTCGACGGCGCATGGAATGTCCGCATCTCATCAACGAGCGAGACTTGCGGTAACGGCGCAACGGTCTCGATCGGCATCAGCAACGGTCAGATCGCATCGAGCAGCGCTGTGGTTTCAGCATCCGGCCGCGTGGCCGATGCCGGCAGCATCAATGTCACCTTGAGCACCGGGATCAAACGCGCCGTCGGCTTCGGCCGGCTCAGCGGCACTTCAGGCTCCGGCACATGGCGCGGCCCCCTGTGCACGGGCACGTGGACGGCGGAGCGGATGTGATTTGCCGCGTCCCGGACGCGCTGCAACGCGCAGCGTTGCTGCACTGAGCCGGGACCCAAGGGCACTTGCTTTGAGGAAGCTTGCGGGCCCCGGATCGGCAACGCCGCGCTTACGCGCTGCATTGGATCCGGGGCACGAGAGATTAGCCGAGCGGCGCGCCGTACTCCGTGTCGGTCACCGGCTCCAGCCAGGTCGAATAGACGCCGTCGAGCGCCTCCTGCATGGCGATGTGGCACATGCTGTTGTTTGGCGAGGCGCCGTGCCAGTGCAGTTCACCCGGCGGAATCCAGACGGTGTCACCGGGACGGATCTCCTTGACAGGGCCACCCTTGGTCTGGACGCGGCCGACGCCCGAAATCACGTAGAGCGTCTGCCCAAGCGGATGGTGGTGCCAGTTGGTGCGCGCGCCCGGCTCAAAGGTGACGCGCGAGCAGTTCAGCCGCGCCGGCGCCGGCGCCATGATCACGGGGTCCTGCAACACGGTGCCCGTAAAATTTTCCTTGGGCGCGCGGCGGGTCGGCCGCGTGCCTGCGACGGTGATTTCCATGGGATACCTCGTTTCCTGTTACTTCTTGCTGGCGGCGTAGCGCGCCTTGGTTTCGGCGTTCATGGGATAGAGGCCCGGCAGCACCGCGCCGTTGTTCACCTCGTTGACGATCCAGGCTTCCATCCGCTCCTGCTCGACGCCCTCATTGAGCACGTGATCGAGCATCGCCTGCGGGATCAGCACGCAGCCGTCCTGGTCGGCGACCACGATGTCGTTCGGGAATACCGCAACGCCGCCGCAGCCGATCGGCTCGCCCCAGCCGACGAAGGTGAGGCCTGCAACCGACGGCGGCGCGGCATAGCCGTCGCACCACACCGGAAGATTGGTGCCGAGCACGCCCTCGACGTCACGTACCACGCCGTCGGTGACGAGTGCGGTCACGCCGCGCTTCATCATGCGGGCGCAGAGGATGTCGCCGAAGATGCCGGCATCGGTGATGCCCATGGCATCGACCACGGCAATGCAGCCGTCCGGCATCGCCTCGATCGCGGTGCGGGTCGAGATCGGCGACGACCAGGATTCCGGCGTCGCCAGATCCTCGCGCGCCGGCACGAAGCGCAGCGTGAAGGCCGGCCCGACCAGCCGCGGCAGGCCCGGGCGCAGCGGACGCGCGCCGCGCATCCACACGTTGCGCAGGCCCTTCTTCAGCAGGACCGTGGTGATGGTGGCAGTGGTGATGCCGGCGAGGGTCTTGCGGGCTTCGGGGGACAGCGACATGGACGAGAACGAGCTCCGGATGGGCGGGAAAGAACGCGCGCATCTTGCGAGCCGCAGCCCTTGCGTCAAGGGCCAAAGAGCCAGCAAGAACGCAGGGCCGCTGGGCTGTTATGCGACGCGATAACAACGCTTTATCGTTTCCCCTTGCATTAATTTATTGGACTTGCGGGCGCATTTACGCGAAGCAAGGAAAAGCGGAACTCAAGGATGAGCCCGCATTTCCTGAGAAGCCCGATTTCGACAGCCCTTCGACAGCTCATGGCCGCGACGCTTCCCCCGCCCCGCCTTCTGCCCAGTGGCGACAGCGCCGTCACGGTCGAATTCAGCCGCACCATCGATGACGCCGCCAACGAGCGCGTGCTCGCGCTCGACAAGGCGCTCGCAGCAAGCCCCATCGACGGCATCACCGAGACCGTTCCGACCTATCGCTCGCTGCTGGTGCATTACGATCCCGGCAAGATCGGCTTCGACGCGCTCGGCGAAAAGCTGCTCGCGCTCGCCAGCCAGCCGCTGCCGCCGGCCGCGAAGGCGCGGCGCTGGCGCATTCCCGTCGCCTATGGCGGCGAACACGGCATCGACCTCGAGGATGTCGCCAAGGCGCTGAACACCACGCCCGACGACATCGTCGCCCGCCACGTCGCCGGCGACTACCGCGTCGCCATGATCGGTTTCACCCCGGGCTGGTCCTATCTCAGCGGCCTCGACAAATCCCTGCACATGTCGCGGCGGCAGAGTCCGCGGCTGTTCACGCCCGCCGGCACGATCTCGATCGGTGGCATCCAGGCCGGAATCCAATGCCTGGCCGCGCCAAGCGGCTGGCACCTGCTCGGCCGCACGCCGGTCAGAACCTATCAACTCCACCGGAATCCGACCTTTCTCACCGAACCCGGTGATCGCGTGACGTTTTTTGCCATCGACCACAAGACCTTCGAGGAACAGGATCGCGCCGCCGAGGCTGGCGAGATCATCGCCGAGCAGGTGGTCGCATGAGCCGGCTCGTGATCGCCAGCATCGGTCCCGCAAGCTCCGTCCAGGACGGCGGCCGCCACGGCGCGCAGCGCTACGGCCTGACGGTCAGCGGTGCGATGGACCGGCTTTCGCTGGCGGCAGCGAACACGCTGGTCGGCAACGAGCCGTTTGCGGCCGTCGTCGAGATCGGCCCCTTCGGCGCCACGTTCACTGCCAAAGACGGCGCCGTGCGCGTCGCGATATCAGGCGCGCCGCGCAATGCGGACGTCGCCGGTAAGCCGGTGGCCATGGACACGTCAGTGACGCTCAAGGACGGCGAGACGCTGACGCTGGGCTTTGCCCGCGGCGGCGCGTTCACTTATCTGGCGATCGAAGGCGGGATCAAAGGCGAACTGGTGTTCGGCAGCCTTGCGGTGAACGCCCGCGCGGGCCTCGGCAGCCCCTACCCGCGCCCGCTGCAGGCCGGCGATGAGTTCACAGTCGATGCCGCAAGCGGCGCGCCCGAGCTGCGCATCGAGCTACCGAAGCCTGCAAAAGGCCCGATCCGCGTCCTGCTCGGACCGCAGGACGACGAGTTCGACGACGCCAACAAGGCGCTGTTCCTCGATAGCGAGTGGAAGATCTCGGCGACCTCCGACCGCATGGGCTACCGGCTCGAGGGCCCGGCGATCAAGCATCTGCATGGCCACAACATCGTCTCCGACGGCACCGTCAACGGCAGCATCCAGGTCCCTGGCAACGGCTCGCCGATCGCGCTGATGATGGATCGCGGCACGTCCGGCGGTTATCCGAAGATCGCAACCGTGATCACGGCCGATGTCGGCCGCCTCGCGCAAACCTCGGCGGGAACCGCGTTCCGCTTCCTTGAGGTCACCATGGCCGAGGCGCAGGAGGAGGCGCGCAAGTTCGCGCAACTCATCCGCAACCTGCCCGATCGCCTGCGCTCTTCCGATACCGTCGAGCTGAACATCGAGGCGCTCAGCGATGCTAATGTCGCGGGCTATGCGGTGAGCGCTATGGATGCCGGGACCTGGCAGGTCACGGCGGAGCCGTAAGCGACAAGACGACCAGAGGCGGAGAGCACCCCATGAAGACGATCGATCTCAATTGCGACCTCGGCGAAGGTTTTGGCGCGTGGGAGATGGGCAACGACGCCGCGATGATCGACCTTGCCAGCTCGGTCAACGTCGCCTGCGGCTTCCATGCCGGCGACCCCGACATCATGCGCCGGACGGTGGAACTGGCGAAGGCGCGCGGCGTCTCGGTCGGCGCCCATCCCGGATATCGCGACCTGCACGGTTTCGGCCGGCATCCGATCGCGGGCCTGAAGGCCTCCGAGATCGAGAACCTTGTCGCCTACCAGATCGGCGCGTTGCAGGCGATCGCGACCGCGGCCGGCCACAAGGTCACGCATGTGAAGGCGCACGGCGCGCTCTCCAACGTCGCCTGCGAGGACGACATGACGGCCAAGGCGATCGCCGCCGGCATCAGGGCGGTCGATCCGAGCCTGATCTTCGTCGTGCTCGCCAATTCGAAGCTGGTGAAGGCCGGCGAAGACGCCAATCTGCCGATGGTGCACGAGGTGTTCGCCGACCGCGCCTATGAGGACGACGGCAACCTCGTCTCGCGCAAGAAGCCCGGCGCGGTGCTGCACGATGCCAAGGCGATTGCCGATCGCGTGGTGCGCATGGTGCAGGACGGCGCGGTGGTGTCGGTGACGGGCAAGGTGATCAAGATGCGCACGGACACGGTGTGCATCCACGGTGACACGCACGGCGCCGTCGAGATCGCGCGCACGCTGCGTCAGGCGTTGAAGGATGCGGGGATCGAGGTCGCGCCGTTCAAGCGCGGGGCGTAATCAGAACGGGTGCACCGAGAGCGTGCCGAACACGATCGCGGCGATGACCGCGAAGGCGCTGTAGAGCCCAACGTGGTGCATGCTCGCCCCGGTCCGACGCGAGAGCGAGCGCGCGTAGAAGTGCAGCCTGGCTTCCGCCGATAGTTCGCGCATGGTCGATCTCCAACGCCCCATTTGTGGGAGTATGAAGGATCAACCCTGGCAGGAGGCAAGATGGCGGCGAAAATAGCGATGGAGGTTCTCTGAAGGCGCCCCGTCGCAGGCGCAAATTCTCTGCACCCGAGGGTTCCGAGAATCTTATTCGTTAAGATCCGAGCCAGCTGGAACCGGCCCGAATGACGGTGAGATGACAGCCGGGCGGAGGCATTCAGACCCCCTCCAAACAAAATTGTCGAAAACAACCCCATGCACAGTAGAAACGGCCCGGCGGCGCGACGTCCGGCGGTTGCGCCGCCGGGACGATTTGCGCTGATCGGCTCGCGCCTTAGTAGACGTCAGCCTGGAAGCGGCCCGTCTTCTTGAGCTCGGCGACAAAACTGACGGCCTCATCCGTAGAACGTGCCCCGAACTGCGCGACGATGTCGACCAGCGCGCGCTCGACGTCCTTGGCCATGCGTTTGGCATCGCCGCAGATGTAGAGATGCGCGCCTTCGGCAAGCCAGGTCCACACCTCGCGGCCGACCTCACGCATACGGTCCTGCACGTAGAACTTCTTCTCGCCGTCGCGCGACCAGGCCAGCGACATGCGCGTCAGCAGCCCCGAGGTCTTCATCGCGTTGAGCTCTTCCTGGTAGAAGAAATCGCAATCGCTGCGCTGGTGGCCGAAGAACAGCCAGTTCTTGCCGGGCGCGCCGGTCGCCTTGCGATCGAGCAGGAAGGCGCGGAACGGCGCGATTCCGGTGCCGGGGCCGATCATGATGACAGGCGTCTTCGGATCCTGCGGCAAGCCGAAACCATGTGCCTTCTGCACATAGACCTTGAGCTTCTCGCCCTCGGCGATGCGTTCGCCGAGGAAGGTCGAGGCCACGCCGATCCGCTTGCGCTTGCCGATGACGTAACGCACGGAGTCCACCGTCAGCGACAGTTTTCCCGGCGTCGCATTGTGCGAGGACGAGATCGAATAGAGCCGCGGCTGGAGCGGCTCCAGCGCCTCGACGAAGGCCTCCGGATGCGGCCGCGTGCCCGAAAACTTCTGGAGCGCCGCCATGACGTCGAGCGTGGCGGCGTCGCCATCGGGATCCTCGCCCTGCGCCAGCGCCCGCGCCTTCTCGCGCTGCGCGCCGCCGGTGATGAAGGAGATCAGCTCGAACAGCGTGTCGGGCGCCGGCGACAGCGAGACGTCGTCGATCAGCACCTCGCGCAGCGTCTTGCCGTTGACCTTGGTGGTGTGGGAGGCGCCCAGCAGCGCGATGATCTGATCGACGAGGCCGACCTCATTGCGTGCGAACACGCCGAAACTATCGCCAACGACATAGTCGAGCTTGCTCTCGGCGAGATCGAACTCGACGTGATAGGTCTCTTTCTCCGACTTCCCCTTGTTGAGCAGGCGCCGCGACAGGAATGTCGCCGCGATCGGATTGTCGCGCGAGCGGCCGGGCTCGGCGATCGTCACCGTCACGGCCGGCGCCGCCACCGCATCCACCTTGTCGGCCGACTTGGCCGCCGGCGCCTTGTCCAGCTCCTCGTACAGCGACTTCAGCATCCGCGCGGTTTCCTTGCCGCCGGGGACGCAGAGATTGAGCCGTGCTTCGCTACGGGTGGCGATCGCCTCCGAATAGTCGTGGCAATTGTAGCCGCACTGGCCGCAATCCTGCTGCGCCATCGCGGCCATCATCTTGCGGCGCACGGGACGGCCTTCGGCGAGCTTCATCCGGTCCGCGATCGGCATGGTCTGGTCGTGCCATGGCGCTTCACCGTCGTCGCCATCACCGGCTTGCATGACGGCGGCGCCCTGCTCCGCCGACAGCGGCGTGGCCACATCAGGCGACAGCAGCCCGGCAAAGAAGCCGTTGAGCCAGGAGCGCTGCGCGTCGGAGAACGGCGCGCTGGCGGGAATGATGTCGAGTTTCGGCGGAGGCGTGATCTGGTTCATGCGGACACCTGTGCATCGGCAAGCTTGCGCAGCGTTTCGCCATCATGGCGGCGCGCAAAGGACAGGAAGGTCTCGTCGGGCGACGAGCGGTGGGCGATATAGGCCTTGAGCAGTCCCTCGACCGTCTTCGGCGCGTCTTCGGCCTTGAGGTCGTGATAGACCTCCTGCCCGACATCCGCATCGGGACCGAACCCGCCGCCGGTGAAGAGGTGATAGCCGTCCACCGTGTCTTCGTCGTTGATCGGCACGCGCGCTCCGATCAGGCCGATGTCGCTGATGTAATGCTGCGCGCAGGAATGATGGCAGCCGGTGACGTGGATGTTGACCGGCTTGTCCATGGCGACGCGCGGCTCGCACCAGTCGCCGATCTCGGCGGCATTGCGCTTGGTATTGGAAGCCGCGAAACGGCAACCGGCACTGCCGGTGCAGGCGATCAGGCCGGCGCGGATGTGCGAGGCCTCGACCGCGAGCCCGATCTGCTTGATCGCCGCAATGGCGAGCTCGACATTCTCGTCGCGCACGCCCGATATCAGCAGGTTCTGCCAGACGGTCAGGCGGATCTCGCCGTCGCCGAGGTCCTGCGCCACTTTGGCCAGACCCCGCATCTGATCGCAGCTGATCTTGCCGAGCGTCAGCGAGACGCCGATCCAGTTCAAGCCGTCCTGCTTCTGCTTGTGCACGCCGATATGCGCCATGCGGTCCGCGGCTGGCCGCGGCGCAAACGCCTCTTCCGGCACGCGCGTGAACGGGGTCTTCAGCCGCTCCTCGACGAGTTTAAGGAAACCGTCGTGGCCCATGGCATCGAGCACGTATTTCAAACGCGCCTTGTTGCGGTTGGTGCGGTCACCTTGATCGATGAACACGCGCACGATGGCGTCGGCGACGGCGGTGGCCTCCTCCGGCTTGACGATGATGCCGGAGTACTTTGCGAAATCCTTGTGTCCGGTGATGCCGCCGAGACCAAGGCGGAACCAGATTCCGGGCTCGACGCCAAAACCGTCCTTCACCTCGAACGCGGTGAAGGCGATGTCGTTGGTTTCCTCCAGCACCGCGATCCTGCCGGCGCCGTCGAAGGCGACGTTGAACTTGCGCGGCAGGCCGTAGAGCGAGCGGTCGTTGAGGATGTGGTAGTGCCACTCACGCGCATAGGGGCGCGTGTCGATCAGTTCCTGCGGGTCGATGCCGGCCGTCGGCGTCCCTGTCACGTTGCGGATGTTGTCGGCGCCGGAGCCGCGCGAGCACAGGCCGAGGTCCTGGATGCCCTCGATCAGCCTGATCGCATTCTTCGGCGGGATCTCGCGGAGCTGGAGATTGGCGCGCGTCGTGACGTGGCTGTACGGGCCGCAGAGATCGTCGGCGAGATCGGCAAGGCCGGACAGCTGCCAGTGCTTCATGATGCCGTTCGGGATGCGCAGCCGGCACATGTAGGAGTCCTGCGTCGGCGCGACGTAGAAGATGCCGTAATAGCGCCAGCGGAAATTGTCCGCAGGGCTCGGCGGCGTGTTGTCGAGCGCCTGCTGCCGCAGTCGCGGATAGGCATCGAACGGATGCTCGTCGCGCTTGAACTTCTCCTGGTCGGCGAGCTTCTTGCCGGCTGCGATGACCTTGTCCTGCGCCTTGATGTGGACGGCGTCGGGGCCCGTGGGCTCGGCATTGGCCTTGCCGGCACTGCSGCCGAGACCGCGACCGACCCGGCTGATCTGCAAACCGGTCGTGAAGCCTTCGAGATAGCGTTTCTGCTCGTCGGAGAAGTCGACTGAGAGCGTATCGATTTTCATGGTCGGTAACGAAGCTCCTGCGGCCACCGGGTGGCATCGACGGAAAATTGCGCGACCCGCGAGGAACTCGGCTGGCTCAAGAAGCCGGCTGCGCACCCAACGGTCCGGTCAGCTTCGTTGCTGCGGGACTTGGCTCAGCAGGCGTCTGTGACAAGCTGGCCGCACTGCAACATACAAGTTGCGTGCCAGCTTCAATGAAATGAAAATTTCTTTGATTTCAGATGGATACAGACGAGCCCGGAAAATCGCGGTCCGGAACCCTCATGAAATTCGAGCAGGCGGCCCAAAATTTAGCCGATGATCTCTTCCGCCCAAAAACGATGCAGGACCGAATCAGGCCTTCCAGCGTCCGACCTCGAAGGCCTCCAGATGCCCCCGGATGTTGCCGGGATCGAAGGCCGGGCCCGCAAATGCCCCGAACGCCGCGGGGGCTTCAGCGGGCGATTGCTGACCGAGGGCTGCGTCGTAGAGGTCGGGCCTGAACACGGCCATCGCCGTCCTGACGCCGTCAGGCGTCAACGCCGTTTGCCCCCAGCGCACCATCTGCGCATAGAGCCAGGCCGCCTGAACCGGATCGGGGCGCCCTGCCCCTTCGCGTCCAACCAGGAGATAGCGACCGCTCTCGCGGAGGGTGCCGTCGGGAGAAATCTTCAGGCGCCCGGTGAGGGTTCGCTGGATGACTTCGGCATCGACGCCGATCCGTTCCGGCTGCGCCAGGATCCGCGCCGCCTCAGACAGGTTCGCGGGATTCTCGATGAACTCGGCGCCCTTCACGGCCGCGCGCACCAGCGCTGCCACCACATCCGGATGCTTGTCGGCCCAGACCTGGCGAACCGCCAGCACCTTCTCAGCCGCGCGCAAGAGAATGTCGGAGACGAAATGCAGGATGTGGCCGATGCCGAGATCGACCGCGACCGAGTTCCAGGGCGCGCCGACGCAGAACGCATCGACATGGCCATTGGCGAGGCTATCGACCATGTAGGGCGGCGGCAGCACCACGAGACGCACATCCTCATCCGGATCGACGCCGGCCGCCGCCATCCAGAACCGCAGCTGGTAATTGTGGGTCGAGAACGGGAAGGTCATGCCGAAGGTCAGCGGATCGGCACCTAGCTTGCGCCGCTTCGCGACGACCTTCGCCAGCGCTTTCGCCGTGACAAGCGGATCGAAGCGGTCACCGTCGATCTCCTCCATCAGCGCGGCATGGAGCGCCGGCGAGACTGTGATCGCGTTGCCGTTGATACCGAGATTGAAGGGCGCCGCGATCGGCACCTTGACGTGGCCGAGCCCGAGCGAGGACGCGATCGCCACCGGCGCCAGCAGATGCGCGGCGTCGAACAGGCCGATATTGAGCTTGTCGCGCACGTTGGACCAGGAGACCTCGCGCACCAGCTCGACCTCGAGCCCTTCGGCGGCGGCAAAGCCCTTGTCGACGGCGACGATCAGGGCGGCGGCGTCGACCAGCGGGATGAACCCGATGCGGAGGGGACCGGTCATTTCAGCATCTCCGACGCGGTGATGATCGACTGCGCGATCTCGCCGATTTTCTTCTTCTCGCGCATCGCCGTGGAGCGCAGCAGCACGTAGGCCTCGTCCTCGGTGAGGCCCTTGACCTTCATCAAAATTCCCTTGGCCTTCTCGATGATCTTGCGGTCCTCGAGCTGCGACTTGGTGCGCTCCAGCTCCTCCTGGAGTTTTGCGAAGGCGTTGAAGCGGGACACGCAGAGGTCGAGGATCGGCTTGATGCGCTCCTTCTTCAACCCGTCGACGATGTAGGCGGATACTCCCGCCTCCACGGACGCCTGGATCGAGGCTGAATCGCTCTGGTCCACGAACATCGCGATCGGCCGCTTCACGGCGCGGCTGACCTGGAACATCGCCTCAAGCACGTCGCGGCTGGGGTTTTCCAGATCGATCAGGATGATGTCGGGATCCACCGCATAAATACGGGCGAGCAGGCTCTGCATCTCGCGGATATGGACGACCTGCGTGAATCCGGCCTCCCGCAACCCCTCCTCGAGGATCGCAGCCCGGATCGGGCTTTCGTCGACAATCACGATTTTAGGCGACTGTTCGGCGCTCATAGCTCACTCACCACCCGGCGATTCATCCATAGCATGCCGGAGGGCGATGCAAAGGGTTGTAATTATGGGCAATTGGGACTAGCTCAGGCCTGTCAATCAGGCAGATCAGATATGGATCAGACGGCTGCGCCCAAGGTCAGCTTCGTGTCGCTCGGGTGTCCCAAGGCATTGGTGGATTCCGAGCGCATCATCACGCGCCTGCGCGCCGAGGGCTACGAGCTCGCCCGCAAGCATGACGGGGCCGACATCGTCATCGTCAATACGTGCGGCTTCCTCGACAGCGCCAAGCAGGAATCGCTTTCGGCGATCGGCGAGGCCATGGCCGAGAACGGCAAAGTGATCGTGACCGGTTGCATGGGCGCGGAACCCGAGCAGATCGAGCAAGCCTATCCCGGCGTGCTCTCCATCACCGGCCCGCAGCAATATGAGAGCGTGCTGGACGCCGTGCATCGCGCGCTGCCGCCCGCCCACAATCCGCATCTCGATCTGGTGCCGCCGCAGGGCATCAAGCTGACGCCGCGCCACTACGCCTATCTGAAGATCTCCGAGGGCTGCAACAACCGCTGCACGTTCTGCATCATCCCGAAGCTGCGCGGCGACCTCGTCTCGCGTCCGGCCAATGACGTGCTGCGCGAGGCCGAGCGCCTCGTCGGTGCCGGCGTCAAGGAGCTGCTGGTGATCTCGCAGGACACCTCGGCCTACGGCGTCGATCTCAAATACGCCGAGAGCCCGTGGAAGGATCGCCAGGTCCGCGCCAAATTCCTCGACCTCGCGCGCGAGCTCGGCGAGCTCGGCGCATGGGTCCGCCTGCAATATGTCTACCCCTACCCGCATGTCGACGAGGTCATCGCGCTGATGAACGAGGGCAAGGTGCTGCCCTATCTCGACATCCCGTTCCAGCATGCAAGCCCCGAGGTGCTGAAGGCGATGAAGCGCCCCGCAGCGCAGGACAAGACGCTGGCGCGGATCAAGCGCTGGCGCGAGGAATGTCCCGATCTTGCTCTGCGCTCGACCTTCATCGTCGGCTTCCCCGGCGAGACCGATGCCGATTTCGCCTATCTGCTCGACTGGCTGGATGAGGCCGAGATCGATCGCCTCGGCTGCTTCAAATACGAGCCGGTTGCCGGTGCGACGTCGAATGCGATCGAGAACCCCGTGCCCGAAGAGATCAAGCAGGAGCGCTACAACGCGCTGATGACCCGCCAGCAGAAGATCTCCGCGCGCCGGCTGAAACGCAAGGTCGGCACGCGCCAGCAGATCATCATCGACGAGGTCGGCCCGACGGTTTCAAAAGGCCGCTCCAAGGCCGACGCGCCGGAGATTGACGGCGCGGTTTACCTGTCGAGCCGCCGCCCGTTGCGCGTCGGCGAGATCGTCACCGCGAAGATCGAGCGCGCCGACCAAYACGACCTGCACGGCAGCGTCGCAGGGTTCTGACGGCGCCAACGATCGCGTCACCTCTCTTGCGGGTCGCTGCAACCGGATATGAAGAAGGTCGTCGTGCCCGGGCTTGTCCCGGGCATCCACGTTCTTCGTGCCACTGGGCAATGCGTGGATGGCCGGGACAAGCCCGGCCATGACGCTGTGGAAGCCTCTGTTGCCTCAAGCTTGCAGGGAGCAGACCGTCGCTGGGCTACAGCTCCGTCAAACCAGCCATTTCGGCACCCAGCGCTCCGGGCGTCGGGCGCGGGCGAGATCGGCCTGGGCTTCGGTCAGCTTGGCGGGCTCGCCGTCGATGGTCGGGCGCACAACGTATTCGAAGTTCGTCATGTCGCTTCTCCCGATGCCTGCCGTCCGTCATGCGCGGAAAACACCTCCTTGGCTGCGAACAGCCCGTTCACCGCCGCCGGGAAGCCCGCATAGACGGCCATCTGCATGATGATCTCCACGATCTCGTCGCGAGACAGCCCGACGTTCAGACCCGCCTCGATATGCACTTTGAGCTGAGGCGCGGCATTTCCGAGCGCCGTCAGCGCGGCGATCGTCGCGATCTCTCGATCGCGCAGGCCGAGGTCCGGGCGGCTGTAAATGTCGCCGAAGGGAAACTCGATCACGTATCGTGCGAAATCCGGAGCGATGTCGGCGAGTGAGGCGACGACCTTTTCGCCGGCTCTGCCGTCAATGCGTGACAGGGCCCGCTGGCCGCGATCGAAGCGGCTTTCGGCTTGTGTTTGGGCGTGCGTCATTTTCCTTCGTCCTCTGTTCATCGCCGGCATAACCGGAGATCTTGGTATCAAGGACGAGCAGGCATTCCTGGAGTTCGGCAATCTGCGTGCGAACCTGTTCCCGGTGGATTTCCAGCATCTGCCGCCGGGCTGGCCCGGTGGCATCGCCTTCATCACGAAGCGCCGCATAACGCAACATGTCCCGGATCGGCATTCCCGTGGTCTTGAGCCGACCGAGGAATGCGATCCATGTGAGGATCGATGCGTCAAAGTCACGCTGGCCGGAACGATCCCGGTCTGCGTATGGCAGCAGCCCGACGCGCTCATAATAACGCAACGTGTGCGTCGACAAGCCGGTTCGTTTTGCGAGGTCGCCGATCTTCATGTGTGCCCGTTCTCGTACTGACGCACGTACAGATACCCCTTCGAGCGCACTCTAAGTCAAGGGGGATCGCAAGGGGGATCGAAGGTGCCGTTCCCGCGAGGTCAAGACGGCGCGACAGCAGAAGAATACCGGTTCGACGCGACTAGTCGCCGGCAAAAAGGATCCCCTCGATGTCTTCCGCTTGCTGACCTCCGGCCAGACTGACCCAACCAGTCAGTCCATTCTTGTTCCGAACGAGGAAATGGTAGCGCTCGGACGAGTCCTCCTCACGTCGGTCGCTTGCGACGAGCACCTCAACGAACTCACCCTTCGGAATGGTGCCGACCGCATTCGTCGCAGCCTTATCGAAATAGAACGTCAAGTCATGCAGCGTCTTTGACTTGAGGCCGACGTAATGAAACGGCTGGTTAACCTCCTTCAATCGGTCGTCGTCAAGGCAGTACTTGCGTCGATGGTCGAACATCGTATTGACGTGACCGGAGGCGTAGACGCAACCGTCGCCGGGTATCTCGAATCGGAGGCCTTCGATCTGGTCTTGATAGAGATCGCCCGCGCCTCCAATCAGGTTAAATACGCAATTGTAGTCGGCACTACCGCCGGAGCTGCAGACAACCAGGAAGTACCTCTCCGACCGAAGGCGAAGCTTCGTTTCAAAAACGTAGGTGAGAATAACGCCGCCAGCATCGGCCTCATCGCTGTTTTTCTTTTCGTCCGGTGTGATCACGTGAGGCCGCGTGAGCGCGGGATCGGTAGCCAGCACGATCGGAAGGTCGGCAACGGCGCTTTCCACGAGCTCGGCTTGCGCGTCTGCGGCCGAGGCCGCTGACATCAGCAGGATCGCGACAATCAACCGGTGACAAAGGCCGCGCATCAGCGAACTACCCCGACGAGAAGCTAATTCAATCAGCAACCTGATTGCACGGCTCCGTGACGGGATTCTGACGGTGTTCCTTCACGCCAGCCATTTCGGCACCCACCGCTCCGGGCGCGGGGCGCGCGCGAGATCGGCCTTTGCTTCGGAGAGCTGCGCCGGCTCGCCGCCGATGATCGGACGCACATCGTATTCGAAGTTCGGCATGACGCGGCCGTCGACATAGAGACCGAATTTCATCGCGTGCCACAGCCCGAGCTCGGGCTGTGCCTTGCGCATCTCCTCGCGCAGATCGCGCAGCAGCGATTCGATCGAGGCGGCCTCCTCGAACGGCTGCGGGCCGAGGGTCAGGACGCGGGCCTCATACTGCTTGCCGACGATCGCGACCTCGAAGCGGGTCTTGTCCCAGGGCTTCTTGCCCTTGGGCAGATGCGCGGCGAGCCGCCAGCCGAGCTCGGCCATCAAGCGATGATTGGCCCAATAGTCTTCGCGATCCCGGCTCCATTTTTCCACGAAGCCGCGGAAATCGGGAAGCTCCGCGGCACCGTCGTCACATGCCGCCTTGTCGCCGATCGGCTGCCCGGCAAGCCATTTCGCGAGCTCGTCCGTCTGACACTCGACCTCGTCATGCGGCTTGAGATCGCTCCAGGCCTTGTCGAATTGCTGCGACGTCAGCTTCGCCAGCAAGCCGTCGAGGCTCGGCGCGAGCAGCTCGTAATCGCCCTCGGAGCCCAGCCCCACGATCGGCGGATTGTCGCGATCAAGACCCGCGCCATACCAGCCGCCGACGGCCGAGCCATCCGGCAGCCGCATGAACAGTGAAAACCTGTCGCGCAAGGGACTGCCGTCGAAGATCGGCGCCTGATCGGAGAACTGGCCTTGCAGGGAGAAACGGCCGACGCTGCCCCACGGGCGCCCGTTCAGCCAATCGGCAAAGTCGACCAGCAGGGATGGCGCCTCGATGCCCGGCGGAAACGCGCCGCGAATGCTGTCGAGGTCGATTGGATAAGGCGTATCGGACAAGGTCTTCAAACTATCTGGTTGGTCCCGCCTTCTTGGTCTGATCCGTGATGCATTCGGTTCGAACCAAGTCGCGTCCTTCGATCACAAACGCGCTAGAGGCGCAATGGTTTCGATGTGGAAAACAATGAAACACACTGAAACGTCAAGGATTCTCTTCAAGCTGTCTGCGATCGGCATCGCAATGGCCGTGTTCGCCCTGTCCGCCCCCGCCACCGCGCGATCGCCGTCAGCCGCGCAGGCACGCCAATGGTGCTATAGCGACGACGACGGGGACCGCGAGGACCAGCGCATCGCCGGCTGCTCGGCCGTGCTCAAGGCCGATCCCTCGAATGTGCGGGCGCTGGCCAATCGCGGCGAGATGTTTCGGCGAAAAGGCGACACGGAGCGTGCCCTGGCGGACTTCAACCGTGCCATCGATCTCGATCCGAAAGACGCCGACCTCTGGTACAATCGCGGCATCGCCCATGACGATCTCGGCGACACCGACCACGCCATTGCCGACTACACGCGCGCGATTCGGCTGAATTCCCGCGACGCGCTCTACTACAACAACCGCGGCAATTCCCACATCCACAAGAACGACTACGAGCATGCGATGGCCGACTACGATCAGGCCATCAAGCTCGACCCTAAATTTGCGCTGGCCTATTTCAATCGCGGCACTGCCTATCGCAACCATGGCGACGACGCTCGCGCACTGGCGGATTTCGATCTCTCGATCAAGCTCGACCCGAATTACGGCCCGGCCTACGGCAACCGCGCGAGTCTTCCGCGACCGCGGCGACCGTGCGCGTGCGCTGGCCGACTTCGCAAAATCGCTTCAGCTCAGTCCGAACAACGATCGCGATTTCTTTGCGCGCGCGAACATGTATTTCGACACCCACGACTATGCGCAGGCGCTGGAGGATTACGATCGCTCGATCAAGGCCAATGCGAGCTATCCGGGCGTGTTCAATTCGCGTTGCATGACGCGTGCGATCCTTGGCCGCCTGCAGGAGGCGCTGGCCGATTGCGAGCAGTCGCTGCGGATGGCTCCCAACGACCCCTATACGCTGGACAGCCGCGCCCTCACGTATCTGAAGCTCGGCAATCTCGACGCGGCGATTGCGGATTACGACGCGGCGCTGAGCGCAAAGCCTGAGCTCGACGGCTCCCTCTACGGCCGCGGACTGGCGAAGCGAAAGAAGGGCGACAGCGAAGGCGCTGAGCAAGACATCGCGGCCGCCAAGGCAATCAACGCCGGCATCGCGGACAGTTTTGCGCGCTACTGCGTTCAGTGACGTGCTCCCATCTCGCCGATGCACGCCGGACGGGTGTTCTTCAAAACGCCCGCTTGACAAGCCCTGCCCTTCGGCTGTAGGGACCCGCCCCATGATCAACGCTCGGACCCATCAGCGCACCGAAATGCTCCGCCGTCGCTTCCGCGACGACGAGAGGGTGCGCCATGTCCGACGACGCCGCTGAACCACTGAATTCAGCCGAGTTTTCGAGAAAGGCCGCACCCGCAAGGTGCGGCCTTTCTGCTTTTTGCGCCCCTTTTCCACCCCCGTCCCCACAGGAGTTCGACATGACCACGCATCCGTATGACGCGCTGATGGACATCACCGCACGGCCCAAGGCCGTGTTCGTCCGCGGCGCCGGCTCCTACCTCTGGGACGACAGCCGCAAGCGCTATCTCGATTTCGTGCAGGGCTGGGCCGTGAACTGCCTCGGTCACTCCCCGCCCGCGATCGCCGATGCGCTTTCCGCGCAGGCCAAGCGGCTGCTGACGCCGAGCCCGGCGTTCTACAACGAGCCGAGCCTGAAGCTTGCCGAGCGGCTTGTCGCAAACAGCGCGTTCGACCAGGTGTTCTTTGCCAACTCGGGCGCGGAAGCCAACGAGGGCGCGATCAAGCTCGCGCGTAAATACGGCAGCCTGCACAGGAACGGCGCGTTCGATATCATCAGCTTCGCAGGCGGCTTCCACGGCCGGACGCTGGCGACGATGTCGGCCTCGGGGAAGAAGGCGTTCGAACCGCTGTTCGAGCCGAAGGTCGCCGGCTTCAAGAAGGCGAAGCTGAACGACATCGCCTCGGTCGAGGAGCTGATCAACGACAACACCGTCGCGGTGATGCTGGAGCCGATCCAGGGCGAGTCCGGCGTGTGGCCCGCAACCGATCAGTTCCTGAAGGAACTGCGCGCGCTCACCGAAGCGCACGGCCTGCTGCTCATTTTTGACGAGATCCAGACCGGCATGGGCCGGACCGGAAAACTCTTCCACTACGAGCACACAGGCATCGCGCCCGACATCATGACGCTTGGCAAGGGCATCGGCGGTGGCGTGCCGCTCGCAGCCCTGCTGGCAACCGAACGTGCCTCCTGCTTCGAGCACGGCGATCAAGGCGGGACCTTCAACGGCAACCCGATCATGTGCGCGGCAGGGCTCGCGGTGCTGGAAGAGATCAGCAAGCCCGACTTCCTGAAGACGGTCACCGAGACCGGCCTGCTGCTCGAAAGCGAGTTGYAGAAGGTCTCGGCCCGGCACGGCCTCGGCGGCGTCCGGGGACGTGGCCTCCTGCTCGCGCTCGACCTCAAGCTGCCGATCGCGCCAGGCATCGTCGCGCAGGCGTTCGAGGCCGGCGTGCTCCTGAACGCGCCGCAGCTCGACACGCTGCGCTTCATGCCGGCGCTGAACGTCACGCGGGCCGAGATCGTCGAGATGATCGATTGTCTCGACGGGATTTTGACCAGGGCCGGCGCGGCAAGACGGGTGGCGTGAGGCCAGTCTCGTGCCCCGGACGCAGCGCAGCGCCCCTTCGGCTCTGCGCAGCAGCGTTTCACGCTGCGGCGCGTCCGGGACTCGGGAGCCGAGGATGACGAGAGACTACGGCTTCAGGATCGACGCGCCGGTGGTCTTGCGGCTTTCGAGATCGATATGCGCCTTGGCGGCGTCCTTGAGCGCGTAGGCGTGGTTGATCGGCACGTGCAGCTTGCCGTTGATGACGGCGGCGAACAGCGTGTCGGCGCCTTCCAGCAGCTCCTTGCGCGTGCCGACGTAGTCGTTGAGCTTCGGCCGCGTCGCAAACAGGGAGCCGTGATTGTTGAGCTCGGCGATCGAAAACGGCGGCACGGGCCCCGAGGCATTGCCGAACGAGACGAACATGCCGCGCGGCTTCAGGCAGGACAGCGAGCCCGGGAAGGTCGCCTTGCCGACGCCGTCATAGACGACGTCGCAGCCCTCGTTGCGGCTGATCTGCTTCACGCGCGCGACGAAATCCTCCTCGTTGTAGAGGATGACGTGGTCGCAGCCATTTGCCTCCGCAAGCTCCGCCTTCTCGCGCGAGCCGACGGTGCCGATGACGTGCGCGCCAAGCGCCCTCGCCCATTGGCAGGCCAACAGGCCGATGCCGCCGGCCGCGGCATGGATCAGCACGCGATGGTGCGGCTCGACCTTGAAGGTCTTGTGCAGGAGATACCAGACCGTCAGCCCCTTCAGCATCAGCACGGCGCCCTGCTCGTGCGTGATGTGGTCGGGCAGCTTGACCAGCTTCTCCCAGGGGATGTTGCGCTCGCCGGTATAGGCACCGAGATTGTGGTAGTAGGCCACGCGGTCGCCGGGATGGAAATGTGTCACGCCGGGCCCGACGGCGATGACCTCGCCCGAGGCCTCGTTGCCGGCGATGAAGGGCAGCCCCGGCGCCTTGTAGAGGCCGGTGCGATAATAGACGTCGATGAAGTTCAACCCGACCGCATGCTGGCGGATGCGCACCTCGCCGGAAGCCGGCGCCGGGACATCGACGCTCTCATAGACCAGGGCTTCGGGGCCTCCGACCTTGTGCACACGGACGGCTTTGGTCATCACCTGACCTCCTCTCGGTCTTCTCGCCGCTGAGCGAAAGACATCGCGCCCGCCTTGTCAACTCGACCCAGATTGGAACGGCTAAACGGACGACTTGCGGACTTTCCTGCGGTTGCGCTTCGCCAGCACGTTGAAGAATTCCACCGCCGCCGAGAACGCAATTGCGAAGTAGATGTAGCCGCGCGGAATGTGGAATTGGAATCCGTCCGCGACCAGCGCGACGCCGATCAGCACCAGGAACGCCAGCGCCAGCATCTTGGTGGTCGGATGCTCCGCGACGAACCGCGACACCGGCCCCGATGAAATGTACATGATCAGGCAGGCGATCACGACCGCCGCGATCATGATCTCGATGTCCTGCGCCATGCCGATCGCGGTGATGATCGAGTCCAGGGAGAACACGATGTCGATGACGATGATCTGGACGATCACCCAGAAGAACGCGCTGCCTCCGGACTCCCGATCGCCCTCGCCGTCATCGGCTTCGACCTCGGCGTGGATCTCGTGCGTCGCCTTGGCGATCAGGAACAGGCCGCCGCCGATCAGGATGAGATCGCGCCAGGAGAAGCCGTAACCTGAAAACGAAAACACCGGCGCGGTCAGGCCGATCAGCCAGACCAGCAGGCTAAGCAGGATGATGCGGAAGATCAGCGCCAGCGCGAGCCCGATCTGGCGGGCGCGGTGGGCCTGCTTCTCGGGGATGCGCGAGACGATCACCGACAGGAAGATGACGTTGTCGATGCCGAGCACGATCTCGAGCGCGGTCAAGGTGAGCAGCGCGGCCCAGGCTTCAGGACTAGTGAGGAGGTGCATCATGCGAAGGATCTTGCCAGGCGGATCAATGCGTCGCTGAAGCTGATCCAGAGCGCGATGGCGCAGAGCACGATGGTCACGCCGGTGCCGACGCGAAAATCCATCTCCAGCACATAGAGGCCGAGCACGGCCCAGATCGCGATCAGCGACATCGTCAGCCAGCGCAGCCGAACCACCCGGACCGGATGCAGCACGTGGAACGGCACGAAGGTCAGCACGACAAGCGCCGCGACCAGCAGCGTCGATGCCAGCGGCGGCCAGTGCAGCAGGAACAGATAGAACGCCGCCGCATTCCACAGCGCCGGAAAGCCGCGAAAATGATTGTCGTCCGCCTTCATGCGCAGATCGGCAAAATATAATGCGCTGGTGACGATGATGGCGATGCCGAGCAGCGGCGCGGCCACCGGCAGCAACAGCCCGCTCGCCACGATCGCATAGGCCGGCACGAAGACATAGGTGACGAAGTCGACCACGAGATCGAGCACGTCTCCCGACCAGTTCGGCTGCACATCCTTGACCTTCAGCAGGCGGGCGATCGGCCCGTCGATCGCATCGATGATCAGGGCAACGCCCAGCCACTGAAACATCGCCGCCCAATGCTCGCGCACGGCCTCCAGCATCGCCAGCAGCGCGATGGCCGCGCCGAATGCGGTGAAGATGTGCACCGAGAAGGCCGCGGCGCGTATCGCCGGTCTCGGCTTCAGGGAATCCTCTTGGGTATCCATGGCTTCTGCTATCAGAATGGGACCGGTTTGCACATCCGCCATTGCGGCGCGCGGTCGCACAATTCGCCACAAAATCAAGGAAATATAGCCGGGCTTGAATTTGCCGCGCAGCATGTCAATTGTCGTTCCATGACAGATGCATCGACACTCCATGACGCGGCCGTGGTCGGCGGCGGACCGGCGGGACTGGCGGCCGCCATCGCACTGGCGCAGGCCGGCGCGCGGACCGCGCTGGTGGCGCGGCGCATGCCCTACGCCGACAACCGCACCACCGCCCTGCTCGGCGCCTCCGTCGATCTCCTGGAGAGCCTCGACGTCTGGCCGCGCTGCAAGGGCAAGGCGGCCGCGCTCGAAATCATGCGCCTCGTCGACGACACCGGCCGGCTGTTCCGGGCGCCGGAGGTCCGGTTCTCCTGCCACGAAATCGCGCTCGACGCCTTCGGCTACAATATCGACAACCGCTCGCTGATGCTGGCGATGGAAGAACGCGCGGCCGAGTTGCCCAACCTCGTCCGTTGCGATGACGAGGCCGAAAGCGTCGTCATCGAAGCCGACGACGTCGCGATCCGCACGGCGTCCGCTGAATTCCTCACGGCCCGGCTCGTGGTCGGCGCCGACGGCCGGCACTCGCTGTGCCGGGAAGCCGCCGGCATCGCGATGACGCGACGCGACCTGACGCAGACCGCGCTGACCTTCAACGTCGGCCACGCGCGCCCGCATCGCAACGTCTCGACCGAGTTCCACACGCCGCATGGCCCTTGCGTGTTCGTGCCCCTGCCAGGCGACCGCTCCAGCATCGTCTGGGTCTCGGCCCCCGCCGAGGCCGAGCGGCTTCGCGGCTTGAGCGACGCGGAGCTGTCCGCCGCGATCGAGAAGCAGTCGCATTCCATTTTGGGGCGCATGACGGTCGAGCCGGGCCGCAACCTATTCCCGCTGGCGATCGAACGTCCAAAATCCTTCGGGCGCGACCGCATAGCGCTGGTCGGCGAAGCCGCCCATGTGGTCCCGCCGATCGGCGCCCAGGGCCTCAACCTTGGTCTGCGCGATGCCGCTGACATCGCCAGGCTTGCGGGCGAAGCCATCGCTGCAGGCCAGGATCCGGGCGCGCCCGACGTGCTCAAGCGCTACGACCGGGCGCGGCGTCCGGACATTTTGAGCCGCACGTTTGCGATCGACATCGCCAACCGCTCCCTGCTCAACGATTTCCTGCCGCTCCAGCCGGTCCGCGCGGTCGGCATGCACCTGCTCGGCGCCATCGGCCCGCTGCGGCGCTTCGCCATGCGCGAGGGCCTGACCCCGACGTGGCGGCGATAGGCTCGCTTACGGAAACGCCAGCCGGCCGGTCTGGATCGCCCACATCACGCTGGTCAGCGTGACCACCGACGCGAAGGTCCCGAGCAGCACCGCGACAGAGGCGGATTCGATCCAGGCGTCGTTCTGCCGGGCGATCACGAACACGTTGAGCGCCGGCGGCAGCGAGGCCATCAGCACGGCGGTCGCGGCCCAGGGCTGCGCGAACGGTCCGAACGCCAGCATCAGACCGAACGCGGCGAGCGGGTGGATCAACAGCTTCACCGCGATCACGCCCGGCACCTCCCACGGCACCCGGTTGAACGGGCGGAGCGCCACGGTCACGCCGAGCACGAACAGCGCGGTCGGTGCGGCTGCGTTCTGAAGGAACGTGATGGTGCGATCGAGTGCGACCGGCAGCTCGATATGAAGCGCCGCTACGGCGGCGCCAAAGCAGGCCGACATGATCAGCGGGTTGAGCACGATCTGCTTCAGCACCACGGCGAAGGCATGGACCAGCGAGGGATGGTCGCGGTCGGAGAGCTCGATCAGCAGCGGCACGATTGTGAACAGGAAGATGCTGTCGCAGCAGAAGATCAGCGCGGTCGGCGCCGAGGCCTTCGGTCCAAGCACGGCGAGCGCCAGCCCCGGCCCCATATAGCCGATATTGCCATAGCCGCCGGAGAGGCCCGCAAGCGTCGCCTCGCGCAGCGTCAGCCGTCCCAAAACCTTGCCGACCACCAGCGCCAGGGTGAATGCCGCAACCGTGGACAGCGTGGTCGCGACCAGGAACGGCGGGTTGTTCAATTCCGCAAACGGCGTCTTCGACATGATCGCAAACAGCAGCGCCGGCAGCGACACGTAGAGCAGGAAGAAGTTCATCCAGGCGAGGCCCGATTCCGGTAGCGATTTGGCCTTGCCGCAGGCGAATCCGACGAAGATCAAGCCGAAATAAGGTAGCGCCAGATTGAGGATATCGACCATTGATGAAGTGTTTTCTGAAGATTTGGGGGCTATCTGCCCCTTAGCCGAAGGTCAATTACAGATCAGGGCACTAGCATCGGCCACAATCCTGGTCTATCGACGGGGAATGATTAAAGCGAGGACCGCCAAATTCCAGATCGGACAGGTCGTTCGCCACCGGATCTTCTCGTTCCGGGGGGTGATCTTCGACATCGATCCGGAATTCAACAACACCGAGGAGTGGTGGCTGTCGATTCCCGAAGAGGTGCGGCCTCACAAGGACCAGCCGTTCTACCACCTGCTCGCGGAGAACGCGGAGTCGGAATACGTCGCCTATGTCTCCGAGCAGAATCTGGTGCCTGACGATTCCGGCGAGCCGATCCGCCATTCCCAGGTCGCCGAGATCTTCATCAAGGACAAGACCGGCGGCTATCGCCCGCGCAATCCGTCGCTGAACTGAGCCGACCGCGCTTGAAGTGAGTTTTGCCGCCATCAAGCGGCCAGCAAAAAAGGCGCTCGAACCGAGCGCCTTTTTCATGTCCGGGATTTTAGCCCGCTTACTTCTGACCGGCCGGAGCCGCGCCGGGCGCGCCACCGTTCTGCTCGAGCTTCTTGCGCTGCTCGTCGGCCTTCTTCTGAAGCTCTTCCTGAAGCTTCTTCTGGGTTTCCTCGAACACCTTCGGATCGGTCGGCGGACCGTCATAGGCCTTCTGGAATTCGCCGGCGAGCGGCAGCGGCAGCGTCAAGGGCGCACCGTTCGCATTGATCGCCTGGACAACGAGGTTCTGGCCCTTCTTCATGTTGCCGATGAGCTCGGGCGTGGCCTCGTAGTCGGACATGCAGCCATTCTGGAAGCAGATCACGTAGGGGCTCTGCAACGGCGCATTGTTGTCCACGATGATGCGGGTGCCGTGCACGAGCTGCATGCCGAGCGGCAGCGTCACGCGCAGGATCTTCTTGGGCTCGCCTTCCGGCTCGATGATCACGGCCGCGATGACCGGCTGGCCCGACTCGATACGGCCGTCCTTGCCGGTGAAGCAGACCTGCTTGGCGTTGGCGTCCTGGCCCTTGAGGCAGAACTTGGTCCAGGGGGCGTAGATCAGCTGGATCTGCTGATCGGCCGGCTGGGCCGCGGCGCCCTGCTGCGCCGGAGCGCCCTGCGCGGGAGCCGGCTGGGCGGGAGCCTGGGCAGCCGGCGCCGGAGCCTTGGGGGCAGCCTTTGGAGCAGCTTTCGGGGCCGCCTTGGGCGCGGCGGGGGCACCGGGGGCCGGCGCCGGGGTCTGGGCCTCAGCGGCAAACGGAACGGCCAATGCCGTCGCCGTCAACAAGGCGAGAAGTCGCCCGCGCGGCCGGACGGACGCGGCCAAGTAACGGAAATTCATTGCGGAAAACCCTTTCTGAACGGGAAGTGCCCGAACCGCTCCAAAGCGACGAACCTGGCCGCGTTGGGCGCGGCTCTCTCCCCGTCAATTGAGGCGGATAAGTGACGGGCTCGACGCTCTTGCGCGATTGCGTGCCTTCTTAACGTGGCCGACGAAAAGATCAATGCCGACAAGCGTCTTTGGCCACGCCTTGAACCGCTCCCTGGCCTGCGATCCGTGAAATTCCTTGTGATAGGATTCAGGCCCGCAGGTCCTCGAATCAACGTGTGCCGATGTCCATGTTCCAGCGCCTTCTCGAGGGCCTTCCTGAGGGCCTTGGCACCCGCCTCTGTCTTCTCGCCTTCGTCGTGGCCTCCGTGCTCTCCGCAAGCGGCGCAGGGGCTGAGGAAGCCCATGCCATCGCGATGCACGGCAAGCCGGCGATGCCGGCCGATTTCACCCACATGCCCTACGCCAACCCTGATGCCCCCAAGGGCGGCCGGCTGACCTGGGGCATTCTCGGCACCTTCGACAGCCTCAATCCCTTCATCGTCAAGGGATTGGCCGTGCAGCCGGTGCGGAACTATGTGGTCGAGAGCCTGCTCGCACGCGGCAATGACGAGGCGTTCACGCTCTACGGCCTGCTCGCCAGATCGGTCGAGACCGATGACGCGCGGAGCTTTGTCACGTTCCGACTCGATCCCCGCGCCCGCTTCTCCGACGGCAAGCCGGTCCTGGCGGAGGATGTGCTGTTCTCCTGGCAGCTGCTGCGCGATCACGGCCGCCCCAACCATCGGCAATATTACTCTAAGGTCGCCAAGGCCGAGGCGCCTGACCCTCTCACCGTCCACTTCGACCTGGCTGGCGCCAACGACCGGGAATTGCCGCTGATCCTCGGCCTGATGCCGATCCTGCCGAAGCATGCCGTGGATGTCGCGACCTTCGAGGAGACGACGCTGACCAGCCCGATCGGCTCGGGCCCGTATCGGATCACGGCGGTGAAGCCCGGCGCCAGCGTGACCTTGACCCGTAATCCCGACTATTGGGGCCGCGACCTGCCCATCAATCGCGGGCTCTACAATTTCGATGAGATCAGGCTCGACTATTTTCGCGAGGCCAATGGCCAGTTCGAAGCCTTCAAGCGCGGCCTCTATGATTTCCGCGTCGAGCATGAGCCGCTGCGCTGGCACGACGGTTACGACTTTCCAGCCGCCAAAAGCGGCGAAGTGATCCGCGACACCATCAAGCCCGGCGTGCCGCAGACTTCCGAATTCCTGGTGTTCAACACGCGCCGTCCGATCTTTGCCGACATCCGCGTGCGCCGGGCACTGACGCTGCTGTTCGATTTCGAGCTGGTCAACCGCAACTACTTCTTCGGACTCTATTCGCGCGTTGCCGGCTATTTCGCCGGCTCCGACCTGTCGGCCTATGGCCGGCCTGCGGATGCGCGCGAACGCGAGCTGCTGAAGCCCTTCGCCGCGCAGATCCCGCCCGACGTCATGGACGGCAGCTACCGCCTGCCCGTCACCGACGGCTCGGGGCGCGACCGGACGACGCTGCGCGCGGCACTCAAGCTCCTGTCGGACGCCGGCTACGATCTCGACGGCACCGTGCTGCGCAACCGCGCGACAAAAGCCCCCTTCACCTTCGAGATGCTGGTGACGACCCGCGACCAGGAGCGCATCGCGCTCGCGTTCCAGCGCGACCTCAAGCGCGCCGGCATCGAGCCGAGCGTTCGCGCGGTCGATCCCGTGCAGTTCGACCAGCGCCGGCTCGGCTACGAGTTCGACATGATCCAGAACCGCTGGGACCAGTCGCTGTCGCCCGGCAACGAGCAGTATTTCTATTGGGGGAGCGCGGCCGCCGACAATCCGGGCACCCGCAACTACATGGGCGCCAAAGATCCCGCCGTCGATGCCATGATCGACGCTCTCCTCGAGGCCCGTGATCACACGGCCTTCGTCTCGGCGGTGCGGGCGCTCGACCGCGCCCTGATCTCCGGTTTCTATACAATCCCCCTGTTTAACGTATCCGAGCAATGGATCGCGCGCTGGAATCGGATAGAACGGCCAAAGGCCACCGCGCTGTCCGGCTACCTGCCGGAGACCTGGTGGTCGAAGGGGCAGCCGCAAGCGAAGTGACGCCGTGAATCAGCCAGCCGTATCGCCGACGCTCGACACGCTGTTTCAGCGCACGCTGATGCGGCAACCGCACGCGCCCGCTTTGCTCGATCCCCTCAACAAGGCCCGCGTGACCGGCCACCAGCCGCGGCGCATGACCTACGCCGAGGCCGACACCGCCATCGAGGCCCTGTCGGCGCATTTCGTCGAATCGGGCCTGCCGGCCAATTCCGTCATCGCGATCCAGCTGCCTGCTACGGTCGAGTTCGTGCTGACAGTGCTCGCCGCGCATCGCGCCGGGCTCGTCGTCGCCGTGCTGCCGCTGCTCTGGCGCCATGCGGAACTGACCGCCGCGCTGAACCGCACCGCGGCGCGCGCCATCGTCACCATGAGCAAGGTCGACGGCGTCAGCTATTCCGACCTCGCGATGCACGCCGCCGCGGAGGCCTTCTCGATCCGCTACGTCTGCGGTTTCGGCGCCGACCTGCCCGAGGGCATGGCCTCGCTCGACGACGTGCTGGCCCGCCCGCCCGGCACCACGCGCGCCGTGATCCAGGACGGCCGCAAGGCGGCGATGATCTCCTTCGACGTCACCGCGGAAGGCTTTCGCCCGGTGCCGCGGCCGCATTTCAGCCTGATCGCCGGCGGGCTCGCGATGTCGCTGGAAGCCGACATCAAGCAGGGCGCGACCGTGATGGCGGCGTTTACGCCGATGTCGTTCGCAGGCCTCGCCTCCTCGCTCGCGGTGTGGCTGCTCTGCGGCGGCACGCTGGCGCTGCATCATCCCTTCGAGAACGACGTGCTGGAACGGCAAATCAACGAGCACGAATGCGAGGTGCTGATCGCCCCCGCGCAGCTCGCGCTGCGGCTCGGCGATGCCGATCTCGCGGCGCGGATGCCGAGCTTGCGCAACGTCATCGGCCTCTGGCGCGCCCCCGAACAGGTGGCGGCGAGCGATGCCTGGATCGCGCCGCATGCACCGCTGACCGACGTCTATCTGTTCGGCGAGGCCGGGCTGTTCGGCGCCCGCCGCGGCGAGGACGGCATGCCTGTTGCGGTGATGCCCGGACCGCACGGCGCCCCGCGCGAGCAGTCCGGTTCCTCCATCGCCGGCGAGATCCTGCTGACGCCCAGGGGCACGCTCGGCCTGCGCGGAGCGATGGTGCCGATCGCGGCCTACGCGCCGCCGCAGCCGGTCGGCGACACGCTGACGGCGCAGCCGCCGCGCGATTATGTCGACACCGGCTATGCCGCGCGGCTCGACCGTCCGAGCGGCGCGATCTGCATCACCGCACCGCCCTCCGGCATCATGGCCGTCGGCGGCTACCGCTTCCTGTCCAACGACCTCCAGGAATGGGCGCGCCGGCTCGGCCAGGGCGCCCTGCTCACCGCACTGCCCGACCGGCTCTCGGGTCACCGGCTCGCAGGACGGGCGCAAGACAATGCCCGCGCCCGCGAAGCGCTCAATGAACTCGGGCTTAACCCCCTGATGGTCGAGGCTTTTCGCGACCGCTCCGGGCCGGTTTAAGCGTAGTTTCGACCCGTCCATTGACGCTGCATTAAGGCAACCGGACTAGATTGCGCAGCATCTGTTGCGTGATCAGAGTTTGCGATGTCCCAGGCGGGCCCGATCCTGTTTGTGTCCAACGCCCAGCGGCCGCCTTTCATTGCGGCCCTGGACGAGGCCCGTCTGTTTCCCGTCGTCGACGCCGACTGGGCCAGCGCGGCGCGCGCGGTCGAGCAGGTGCAGCCGGCCGCGGTTCTCGCCGCGATGCATGCCGGGCACGAGCCCCATCTGGCGACGCTCGCCAGGAAGATCGCGGACCAATCGCCCTACCTGCCGTTCGTGGCGCTCGATGCTGCGGGCACGCTGCCGCAGAACGCCCTGCCCTTCTCCTCGCGCGGCGGCAATTCCGACCGCCTCGTCGCGCGGCTCCGCGCCGCGCTGCGCGTACGGACTCTCCATGCGACGGTTCTGCGCCGGCTGCCGGACGCGAAAGTCGGGTTGCCGGAGGGGGATCCGGCACGCGATGCGACGGTGCTCCTGATCGGCCGCGGCACAGCCTATCCTGCGCTCTCCGTCGCACTCGGCGAACGCGTCGGGGTCGTCGGCGCGCTCTCGATCGAGGCCGCTGCCAAGCATCTCAACACCCGCGACATCGATGGCGTCGTACTCGCCGAAGGTTTTACCGCGCGCGTCACCGACGCCTTCCTCACGGTGCTCGCCGAAGACACCCGATTCCGCAGCCTGCCCGTGGTTGTCACCGCGCACCAGCTCGCGCAGACTTACGACCTGCCCAATCTCGAGCTGATCCCGGGCGAGCCGGCGAAGGTCGCCGCC
The DNA here is from genome assembly GCF_052114925.1 of Bradyrhizobium sp. 2TAF36. Classification (NCBI taxonomy): domain Bacteria; kingdom Pseudomonadati; phylum Pseudomonadota; class Alphaproteobacteria; order Hyphomicrobiales; family Nitrobacteraceae; genus Bradyrhizobium; species Bradyrhizobium sp. 2TAF36. The sequence goes on from NZ_JBFRFR010000012.1 coordinate 28,906, forward strand.
AACGCGCTGCCGCTGATCCGCCAGCACGCGATGGAAGCGCAACTGAGCCGCACGCTGCGTTCGATCGATGCCGGCGGCTGGCTCGACCCGCGCAGCGGCCTGCTCACGGTGGAAGCTTTTGCCCGCGATTTCGCCAAGGCGGTCGAGCAGGCTCTTGCCCGCGGCGGCGGCCTCTCCGTGGCGCGCTTCGCCTTCGAGCCCGGCAATTCCCGCGCCCAGCTCGACGCCGCGCGGATCCTGAGCCGCCTGATGCGGCAGATGGATTTTGGCGTGGCGCAGAAAGACGGTTCCGTCGTCGTCGTGTTCGCGGAGACCGACTTCCGCACCGCCCACATGATCGCCCGCCGCCTGTCGGCGGTGATGCGGCACACCTCCAACGGCAAGCACGAGATGCGCAGCGATCCCGTCGTCAGCGTGGACTCGCTGTCGCCGTCGGATACGGCGCGGTCACTGCTCGGGCGTCTCTCAGCCGACGCGTCGCGCGCGGCGTCGTAGTCGCGCGTCAGCAATCCCTGATCTCGTGCGCGCCCCTTGTCCGGGGAACGTGGCGCTAAACGCCGCTATTCGCGTTCGATTTCGGTGCGGCCGCCAGAGCGGGAGTGGCCAGGAGAAAGCCGACAGTCTCGTTCAGGAGCTCGTGGGCCCGGTCGACGATGTCGTCCAGCGACATCGTCTTTGCGAACATGCGCTGCGCTTCAGCCAGCAACTGGTCGCGAGTCGGCATGCTGGACAGACGCAAATCGGCACGCTGCTGCAACAGAATGATCGCGTCCCGGACCGACAATTCGGTCTCATGGATCGACGTCTTGATCGCCTGTGCGATGTGTTCAGGATTGAAGCGAGCGGCGAGCTGCTCGGCCGCTTGCTTGATCGCGCGTGATCCCAACCGATGCTCATTGCGCAGGACCTGCTTGGGCGGCATCTTCAGATCCCGGACAATCCCGAGCCAGGACAAAGCCACCAGGATATAATAGGTGAGATCAATCTCGTACCAGTGGAAGCCCTGTCGAGCACTGGCCTGATAGGCGTGGTGATTGTTGTGCCACCCCTCACCCATCGTGACGAGAGCGAGCAGCCAGTTGTTGCGGGAATCGTCGCCGGTCACATACCGCCTGCGGCCGTGAACATGTGCGAGGGAGTTGATGCAGAACGTGCCGTGATACACGAGCACCGTGCTCCAGAGGAAGCCGACCACGAGCCCTGACCACCCCGCAATGAGGAAGCAGAGGCCCGCGAGCACGAACGCCGGCAGAAGCTCCAGTTTGTGCAGCCACATCAACTCGGGATACGACGCCAGATCCGATACTTTCACCAGGTCGGTTGCATCGTGCTGCCGGTAGAAGATCCAGCCGAGATGACTGTAGAGGAAGCCCTTGTGCCGGGGCGAATGCACATCCTGCGCCGTATCCGAGTGAAGATGATGATGGCGATGTTTGGCAGCCCACCAGAGGACGCTTTTCTGAGCGCTGCTCTGGGCCAGGAAGGCCAGGATGAACTGAAACACCCGGCTGGTCGCGTAAGCCCGATGCGAGAAATACCGGTGATAGCCGGCGGTGATCGCAAACATGCGCAGCCAGTACAGAACCGCGCAAATGGTAACGGCTTGCCACGAGACGCCCGACCAGATCGCCGCGACGCATCCCGCGTGGACCAATATGAACGGCAGGACCTGCGGATACATGACGTCGTCGTGTTCGTCACCGTGTTCCTGGCCTGAATCGATATTGATAGACACGCTCGCGACCTCAGAAGTTTCAATGGGCGGGGCAGCCCCGCTTTGCGGTACAAAAAACCCGCGGCCGGTAAACCAGTCGCGGGTCACACGAATCAGGTCATCAGTCGGGCACGCTATCAGCGGCGAGGCCAAATCGTCGGCCAAACTCGACGAATCGAACATGGCTGTCGTTCGATCATTCCGCAAGTGGCCATATGCCGCTGTCTTGTATCCAAGTACCGCTCCGGTGGCGCTCGGAACAATTACGCCGCCTTCTTGCTCTGCGCGAGCTGTGCAAGCTGGCGCATGATCTCCGTGGTGCCGGCGAGCCGCTCTTCCGGCGTCTCCCAGTCCTGCAGGAACACCACCTTCATGTCCGGCCGCACCTTGGCGGCCTGGCCATAGCTGCGGATGAACGACACCAGGCGGTCGGGATGGGCAAACGAATTATCGCGGAAGGCGATGACGGCGCCCTTCGGACCGGCGTCGATCTTCCCGACATTGGCCGTGCGGCAGAACGCCTTGATCGCGGCGACCTTGAACAGATAGCGCACCTCGTCGGGCAGCACGCCGAAACGGTCGCGCATCTCGGCGCCAAAGTTCTCGATCTCCTCCTCGGTGTCGAGATCGGCCAGCCGCCGGTACAGCGACAGCCGCACCGAGAGGTCGCCGACATAGTCTTCCGGAATGAGCACGGGCATGCCGATGGTGATCGAGGGCGACCAGCGGTCGGCGGCGGGCTCGGACACGTCGGCCTTGAGGTTGACGATCGCCTCCTCCAGCATCGACTGGTAGAGCTCGAAGCCGACTTCCTTGATGTGGCCGGACTGCTCCTCGCCGAGCAGGTTGCCGGCGCCGCGGATGTCGAGGTCGTGCGAGGCGAGCTGGAAGCCCGCGCCCAGCGTCTCCAGCGATTGCAACACGGTGAGCCGGCGCTCGGCCTGCGCGGTGATCTTCTGCTGCGCCGGCAGCGTGAACAGCGCATAGGCTCGCAGCTTGGAGCGGCCGACGCGGCCGCGGAGCTGATACAGCTGCGCCAGGCCGAACATGTCGGCACGGTGCACGATCAGGGTGTTGGCGTTGGGAATGTCGAGGCCGGATTCCACGATGGTGGTCGACAGCAGGATGTCGAACTTGCCGTCGTAGAAGGCGGTCATGATGTCTTCGATCACCGCGGGCGGCATCTGGCCGTGCGCGACCGCGACCTTCATCTCCGGCACGTTCTTGTCGAGGAAGTCCTTGACCTCGGCGAGGTCGTCGATGCGCGGCACCACGTAGAACGCCTGGCCGCCGCGATAACGCTCGCGCAGCAGCGCCTCGCGGATCATCAGCGGATCATGCGGGGCGACGAAGGTACGCACCGCGAGGCGGTCGACCGGTGGCGATGCGATGATCGAGAGCTCGCGGACGCCGGTCAACGCCAGTTGCAGCGTGCGCGGGATCGGCGTCGCCGACAGCGTCAGCACGTGCACCTCGGACCGAAGTGCCTTCAGCCGCTCCTTGTGGGTGACACCAAAATGCTGCTCCTCGTCGACGATGACGAGGCCGAGATCGCGGAACTTGATCGCCTTGCCGAGCAGCGCGTGGGTGCCGACGACGATGTCGACCGAGCCGTCGGCAATGCCCTTCTTGACCAGGTTCAGCTCTTTGGTCGGAACCAGGCGCGAGGCCTGCGCCACATTCACTGGAAAGCCCTTGAAGCGGTCGGTGAAGGTCTTGTGGTGCTGGCGGGCGAGCAGCGTGGTCGGCACCACGACCGCGACCTGCTTGCCTTCGAGCGCGACGGCAAAGGCCGCGCGCAAGGCCACCTCGGTCTTGCCGAAGCCGACGTCGCCGCAGATCAGCCGGTCCATCGGACGGCCGAGCTCAAGGTCCTTCAGCGTGGATTCGATGGCCCCTAACTGGTCCTCGGTCTCGTCATAGGGGAAGCGCGCGCAGAACTCGTCGTAAAGTCCCGGCTGCACCGGCAGCTTTGGCGCCTCGTGCAAATGGCGCGCGGCGGCGATCTTGATCAGCTCGCCGGCGATCTCGCGGATACGGTTCTTGAGCTTGGCCTTGCGGGTCTGCCAGCCGCTGCCGCCCAGACGATCCAGCTCGACCGCGGTCTGGTCGGAGCCGTAGCGCGACAGCAGCTCGATGTTCTCGACCGGCAGAAACAGTTTTGCGTCGGCGGCGTAATGCAGCTCAAGACAGTCATGCGGCGCGCCGGCGACGTCGAGGGTTTGCAAGCCGATGAAGCGGCCGATGCCGTGGTCGGCATGGACGACGATGTCGCCGGCGGTGAGGCTCGTCACCTCCGAGATGAAATTGTCGAGCTTGCGGCTCGCCTTGCGGGGCCGCACCAGGCGGTCGCCAAGGATGTCCTGCTCGCTGATCAGCGCGATCTCGTCGGTCTCGAACCCTGCCTCCAGGCCGAGCACGGCGAGCATGGTCTCGTTGCGCGGGGTCGCCTGCACCGTCCGCCAGGCGTTGACGCTGGTGGTATGGGTCAGCTTGTGGTCGCGCAGCATCGAGGTCATGCGGTCGCGCGATCCCTCGCTCCAGAGAGCGATCACGACCTTCTTGCGCTGGGCATGCAGCGCCATCACGTGGCTGACGACGGACTCGAACACGTTGACGGTGGCGTCGTTGCGTTCGGGTGCGAAGTCGCGGCCCTTGCGCGCGCCGGCATCGACGATCGTCGCACCATCGGCCGGAACCGAAAACTGCGTCAGCCGCACCAGCGACATCTCGCTTTCGCGCCTGGTCCATTCCTCGTCGGTGAGATAGAGCCTGTCAGGCGGCAGCGGCTTGTAGATGGCACCGCCGCCGGGATGCTCCATCGCATCGCGGCGGGCTTCGTAGTAATCCTGGATCTGCTTGAAGCGCTCACGAACCGCGTCCTCGGCCTGCGGCTCGATCGCGATGGCTGCGCCTTGCAGATAGTCGAACAGCGTGTCCATCCGGTCCTGGAACAGCGGCAGCCAGTGCTCCATGCCGGGATGGCGGCGACCCTCGCTGACGGCCTCGTACAGCGCGTCGTCGCGCTCGGGCGCGCCGAACTCGGCGACATAGCCCATGCGGAAGCGACGGATGGTGTCGGTGACGAGCTGGAATTCCGAGATCGGCACGAGGTCGAGCGAGCGCATGTCGAGCATCGTGCGCTGGGTCTCGGCGTCGAAGGAGCGGATCGATTCCAGGCTGTCGCCGAAGAAGTCGAAGCGGACCGGCTGGTCGAGGCCGGCCGGAAACAGGTCCAGGATACCGCCGCGCACGGCATATTCGCCGGGCTCGCGCACGGTCGAGGAGCGGTTGTAGCCGTTGTGCTCGAGCCAGGCGACGATGGTGTCCATCGGCACCACATTGCCGGGCGCGACCGACAGCGCCTGCGCGGCAACGAGTTCGCGCGCAGGCACGCGCTGCACGATTGCGTTCACCGTGGTCAGCACGATCAGAGGCTTGTCGCTGCCGGTCAGCGGCGCAAGCCGCGCCAGTGTGGTCAGGCGCTGCGCCAGGATGCCGCCATGCGGCGAGACGCGGTCATAGGGCTGGCAGTCCCAGGCCGGAAAGGTCAGCACCGGCAAATCGGGCGCGAAGAATTGCAGCGCGCGCTCGAGCTGCTGCATTCGCCCACCGTCGCGGCAGACCACGGCGAGGCTGACGGCCGGTTTCTTCGGCCGCGCCGCGATGGCGCGGGCCAGATCGGAGATGACGAGGCCCTCGGCGCCCTCGGCAACATTGGCAAGCGTCAGCGCGCGGCCGGGCGTGAGCAGCTCGGCCGGCGACTTCATCCCCTGTTTCATAAATCGCCGTCCGTAATCGGGAACGCCTTGATGCGGGCAAACAGCGCGCCGGTGACATCAGCTGGCAGCACCTTGTCACCGGTGATGGCGGCATAGAGATCGGGATCGGACTCCTCGAGCAGGGTCTCGAGCTCGGTCAGCTCGTCATCGGACAGATTGCCGATCTCGGCATCCGCGAAGCGGCCCAGGATCAGGTCCATCTCGCGCGTGCCGCGGTGCCAGCAGCGGAACAGAAGCCGCTTGCGGCGATCGTCCAGCCCGTTGCTCGATCGTGTCGTTCCCGTCATGTCTCAGATCCAGTCAAACGCAGAAAGCCCGGACGTGCCGGGCCGGGGTGATATAGCCACTCGGACCGCCCCTGTCAGCCCTCGATTTGGCATGGCCCGCTGCCCGCGCGGGCGCCGCGAAAAAAGCCGTGGATGCCCGGCATAAAGCCGGGCATGACGGGCCGAAACGATCCCAGATTCGCCTGATGCGCCCCAGCCTGCTCAATCCGCTGTTTGCTCCCGTGACCAGCCTGCCCGGCGTCGGTCCGAAGCAGGACAAGCTGCTGCAGTACCTGCTCAGCCGCAATGAGACGCCGCGCCTGATTGACCTGCTGCTGCATTTGCCGAGCCAGGTCATCGACCGCCGTGCGCGGCCAAAGATCCGCGACGCCGTCCAGGGAACCATGGTGACGCTGGAGGTCACCGTCGATCGCCATCGCCCGCCTCCGCCGCGCAACGCCCGGGCGCCCTATCTCGTCTACGCCAGCGACGACACCGGCGACGTCGTGCTGACCTTCTTCCGCGCCAAGCCCGGCTATGTCGAAAAGCTGCTGCCGATGGGCGAGAAGCGCTACGTCTCGGGCACACTGCAGATGTATGACGGCATCCCGCAGATCGTGCATCCCGACCGCGTGCTCGACGAAGAGGCGATCTCGAAGCTCTCGGGCATCGACCCGGTCTATCCGCTGACCACGGGTCTGGCGCTCGGCTCGCTGCGACGCGCGGTCGCGCAAGCGCTGCAGAAGCTGCCCGCCCTGCCGGAATGGATCAGCCCGGAGGTGATGCGCCGCTGCAGTTTTCCGACGGTCACCGAGGCGCTCAGCCGCGTGCATCAGCCGGTCGAGCTCACCGACATCCTGCCCGAAAAGCCCTACTGGTCGCGCCTCGCCTTCGACGAGCTTTTGGCCGGCCAGCTCGCGCTGGCCCTGATCCGCGCGCAATTGCGCCGCCCGGCCGGCGTCCGCAACGCCGGCGACGGTCACTTGCGCAACAAGATCATCGACGCCCTGCCCTATGCATTGACGTCGTCGCAGCGAGAAGCGACCGCCGCGATCGCGAACGATCTGCAACAACCCGTGCGCATGCTGCGCCTGCTTCAGGGCGATGTCGGCTCGGGCAAAACCGTGGTGGCGCTGCTGGCGGCCGCCGCCGTCGCCGAAGTCGGCAAGCAGGCCGCGCTGATGGCGCCGACGGAAATTTTGGCGCGGCAGCACATCAAGACCATCGCCCCGCTCGCGGAGCGCGCAGGGCTGCGCGTGGCCATCCTCACCGGCCGCGAGAAGGGCAAGGAGCGGCGCGAGCTGTTGGCACAACTCGAAGCCGGCGAGATCAATCTCCTCGTCGGCACCCATGCGCTGATCCAGGACGACGTGATCTTCAACGATCTCGCCCTGGCCGTCGTCGACGAGCAGCATCGGTTCGGGGTGCGCGAACGCCTCGCGCTGACCTCGAAGGGCGCCGCCGTCGATGTGCTGGTGCTGAGTGCGACGCCGATCCCGCGCACGCTGGTGCTAACCTATTTCGGCGACATGGACATCTCCGAGTTGCGCGAGAAGCCCGCCGGCCGCCAGCCGATCGAGACCCGCACCATATCGATGAGCCGCCTCAATGAGGTCACGGACAGCATCGGCCGGGCCTTGGAGGCGGGCAAGCTGGTCTACTGGATCTGCCCGCTGGTCGAGGAATCCGAGGCCGAAGGCACCGAGCACCTGACCAATGCGACCAAACGCTTCGAGAGCTTGCAAAAGCGTTTCGGCGACCGCGTCGGCCTCGTCCACGGCCAGATGAAGGGCACCGAGAAGGACCGCGTGATGGGCCAGTTCGCCGCCCATGAGATCGGCCTTCTGGTTGCGACCACCGTGGTCGAGGTCGGCGTCGACGTGCCGGCCGCGACCATCATGGTGATCGAGAACGCCGAACGGTTTGGCCTTGCCCAGCTGCACCAGTTGCGCGGCCGCATCGGTCGCGGCTCGGAAGCCTCGACCTGCCTCCTTCTCTACTCGGAGCCGCTTGGCGAGATGTCGAAGGCACGTCTGAAGGTGATCCGCGAGACCACCGACGGTTTTCGCATCGCCGAGGAAGATTTGAAGCTGCGCGGCGAAGGCGATGTGCTCGGCGTGCGCCAGAGCGGCCTGCCGGGCTACCGCATCGCGCGGTCGGAGGTGCACGGCCAGCTCATCACCCAGGCTAGAGACGAGGCGCTGCGGATCCTCAAAGACGATCCGAAGCTGAAGGGCGAGCGCGGCGAGGCGCTACGGTGCCTGCTGTATCTCTACGAGCGGGACGAAGCGATCCCGCTGATCGGGGCGGGTTAGCCTGCTGCTCTTCGGCGTCCGACCTCATAAGCCGCCACATGCGCGCGGGCCAGATCCAGCAGCGGCGTATCGATACCGAGCGTGCGGGCGCGATTGGCCATATCGCCCAGGATATGCTCCGCTTCGGTAACCGAACCACGCTCGATATCGCGCAACATCGAGGCCTTGAGCAGCGAGTCCAAGGTGGTGAAGAGCTTTCGGTCAAACTCGATGAACGGAGCGCGCGGCTCAAAACCCGACGCCGTTGCAACGGCACAGCATTCCGCGAACAGCCGGAAAATGGACTGCTCGCCGTTCGGCACCGCCAGGATGTCGCCGATACTTGCGCGCATCAGGCAAGTGATGCCAGCGAGCGTGCTGAGCTGGACGAACTTTTCCCACATGTCCTGCATGATCGCTTCGCTGGCGCGCACGTCGATGCCGGGGACATGGAGCAATGTTTCCAGCGCGAGCGCACGCTCGCTCAGCGCCCCGTTGGTCTCGCCGAAGACGATGGTCTGATTGGCCATGAACTGAACGACACGACCATCCGCATCGAGGCCGGCGCTGACGTTCGCCAACCCGCCGAGGACGCGCGCTGCACCGAACTTCGCGGTCAAGGTGTCGATATGTTTCAACCCGTTGAGGATCGGCAGGATCATCGTATCGGCGCCAACTGCCGGGGCAAACTGGGCCATCGCATCGTCGAGCGAGTAGGATTTCACCCCGACGAGCACGACGTCGAATGTCTCCTTGAGATCGTCTGCCAAGATGATCTTCGGCTGTACGGCAAAGTCGCCATGCGGACTCGCGACCTGCAATCCATTCCGCCGCAATTGCTCGGCACGCTTCGCTCGCACCAGAAAGGTCACGTCGCCGCCCGCTCGGACCAGGCGAGCTCCGTAATAGCCCCCAAGCGCGCCTGCGCCGATCACCAGCACTCTCATTCGAACTCCGATTGCATCCATCTGTCTCCGCAGAAACGATAGCAGACGGGGCGTGCGGCGTCTCCTCCCCGTCATTGCGAGCGCAGCGAAGCAATCCAGAATCTTCCCACGGAGACAGGCTGGATTGCTTCGCTGCGCTCGCAATGACGAAGTGGATAGAGCCGCTTCAGAAGACTCACCCTTTCGCCGCGGTCGACTTTATGAAACCTTGCGCTCATGCGCAGGGTCATCGTCGTCGGTTCTCAGGGAAGCGGAAAGACGAGCCTCTCCCGAAGTCTCGGGCGGAAGCTTGGACTGCCCGTGGTGCATCTCGACGTGCTCTACTGGCGGCCGGGATGGAAGCCATCCGACAAGGCCAGCTTCCGTCTACGCGTCGCGGAGGAGATCGCGGGCGACGCATGGGTCATCGACGGCAGCTTCTCGGGGCTCGCCTTCGATCTCACGCTTGCGCGTGCCGACACCCTGGTCGTCATCGACCGCCCACGCTGGCTCTGCCAGTGGCGCATTCTCTGGCGCTCCGCGTTCGATCGCGACACGACGCGACCCGATCTGCCCGAGGGATGTCCGGAACAGTTCGACTGGAAACTGATGAAGGAGGCGTGGCGCTACGACACCGAGCGCGTGCCCGTCATCGAGGCCGAGCGCCTTCAATATGGCCCCGATGTCCCGGTCGTGCGCCTGAGACGCGACCGGGACATCCAGGGTTTTCTGGAGTCGGTTTCAGTGCACGGCGAGTGATCCATCGCCGTGACGTCGGACTGGACGGTCAGGCCTTCTTCTGCGCGACACGCGCTGCGAAGGCCTTCAGCAGTGCCGCATCCACCGCTCGCCATTCGCATCCGCGGCGAGGTGCTCGAACCAGCGTGCAAAGCCTTCGTAGATCTGGCTCGCCGGATGGTCGGGCCCGAGGAAACCCGAGATCTCCCGCATCTCCGCGACCCAGCGATAGGCCTTCGGGATCATGTCCGGCAGCGCGACTTCGAGCCGGGCCAGGACCGCGGGCTGGCTCAGCGCGAGCTCGTCGCGCAGCGCATCGGCCGCGCCCGCTTTCGTGGCCGCGACCACCATGGCCGAGCCGATGCCGGCCAGGCCCTTGACGATACCGGCATAGGACATCTTCAGCGCGGAGGCCGCGCCGACGGGTCCCTCGACAATCCGCACGTCGAGCCCGAGATCCTTCAGCACCGCGAGATCCCCAGCGTACTCGCCGGACAGGTAGAAAGCCGGGCTCTTGCTGCCGGGCTGCGGCGGGAAGCCGATGATGCCGCCATCGACGAACGGCGCCTGCGCCGAGCCGATGATCTCCTCGATTCTTTGAACGGTATCGACATTGACCGCGTTGCAGTCGACGACGATGGGCTTCTTCTCGCGCCGGACGATCAGCGCGGCCAGGCGTTCGGCCAAAGCCACGGCTTCGCCCGGCGGCACGATCGAAAGGATGATGTCGGCCTCCACGATCGCGTCGTCCTCGGCGCCGATCATGCCGGCATCCGCGGCGCGCTTTTGCGTCGCCTCGCTGCGCCCCTTCAACGATGTCAGCACGCGCGCACCGTTTTCGCCGAGGCGGCGGGCCACGGCGCTGCCCATGGCGCCGGGCGCGAGGATCGCAATGGTCTTCGTCATCATGCACTCCAGGTCGAATTCCGAGCGAGGCGCTCAATTCAACCGGAAGACTAGCAGAGGACGAAAGTGCTTGCGTGAATGCGGCCATCCGAAACGGGAATGGCCCTACTCCACCTTCGCAGGCTGGGGCTGGAGCGCCGACGCGTTGGCGATGCGCGCGGCGTTCGCCATGCCCGCGAGCGCGGCGGCCTTCTTCGGGTCCGGCGCCAAGCCCGGCTGCACCACGCCGGCCGACATGATCAGGGTCGCGGCGTCCTCGGTGCTCATGTCGACTTCGACGATCTTGCTCTTGGGCACGTAGAAGAAGAAGCCCGTGGTCGGGTTCGGCGAGCACGGCAGGAATACGGAGACGTGCTCCTCCTGCCCCGGCAGGCTGCGCGCGACCTCTTCATTCGGCGACTGCGAGATCAGCACGATCGACCACATTCCCGGCGACGGAAACTCGACCAGGCCGACTTTGCGGAAGCTCGAGCCCTTGCCCGAGAACAGCGTCTCGAACACCTGCTTCAGGCCGCGATAGATGGCGCGCACCGCCGGGATGCGGCCGAGGAAGGTTTCGCCGATATCGACCAGCGTCCGGCCGATCAGGTTGGCCGCGAGGAAGCCGACCAGCGTCAGCGTGAAGAATGCGACAATCAGTCCCCAACCTGGAACGACATACGGCAGATAGGTTTCGGGCCGGTAGGCCAGCGGCACGAACGGCCGCACCACGCCGTCAACCCAGGTGACGAACCACCAGACCAGATACAGCGTGATGGCAATTGGCCCCGTCACGACGAGGCCGGTCAGAAAATAATTGCGGAAGCGGCCCATCAGGCCGGTATGCGGTTCCGGGATGGGATCAAGCGGCGCAGGCGCGTCGTCGCGGGGGGTCATTCGGGTTCCAGGTCGGTCGCTGCACTCAAACTAGGGTCTTCTAGCAGGTTTTGGAAGACTACCTAGCGTTCCGGCCTGATCCCTTCTGCCTATTCCACGGTCACCGATTTCGCGAGGTTGCGCGGCTGGTCGACGTCGGTGCCCATGATGACCGCCGTATGATAGGCGAGCAGCTGAACGGGGACGGCATAGACCATCGGTGTGAACGCGGCCGCCATGTCGGGCATGACGATGGTGACGAGGGACTCGACGGTCGCCTCCTCCGCGCCTTTGGCGTCCGTCATCAGGATGATTCTGCCGCCGCGGGCGGCAACCTCCTGCATGTTGGAGACGGTCTTTTCGAACACGCGGTCATAGGGGGCGATGACGACGACCGGCATGGTCTCGTCGATCAGCGCGATCGGCCCGTGCTTCAGCTCGCCGGCGGCATAGCCCTCGGCATGGATATAGGAGATCTCCTTCAGCTTCAGCGCGCCTTCGAGCGCGAGCGGGAAGCTGGTGCCGCGGCCGAGATAGAGCACGTCGCGCGATTTGGCGATCTCACGCGCGAGCTTCTCGATCTGGAGCTCGGTGGTGAGCGCGTCCGACATCAGGCGCGGGATCTCGACAAGGCCATGAACGAGCTTGGTCTCGTCCTCGTCGGACAATTCGCCGCGGGCCTTGCCGGCCGCGATCGCAAGATTTGCCAGCACCATGAGCTGGCAGGTGAAGGCCTTGGTCGAGGCGACGCCGATCTCGGGGCCGGCGAGCGTCTGCAGCACGGTCTCGCTCTCGCGCGCGATCGTCGAGGTCGGCACGTTGACGACGGCCACCGTGTGCACGCCCTCAGCCTTGGCATAGCGCAGCGCGGCCAGCGTGTCGGCGGTCTCGCCCGACTGCGAGATGAAGATGGCGAGATCGCCCTTGCGCAACGGCGCCTCGCGGTAGCGGAATTCGGAGGCGACATCGACCTCGACCGGCACGCGCGCAAAGCGTTCGAACCAGTATTTCGCGACGAAGCCGGCGTAGCTCGCGGTGCCGCAGGCGGTGATGTTGATGCGCTGGATGCTCTTGAAGTCGAACGGCAGCTTGACCGGCAGCGAGACGCGCTCGGTCGCCATGTCGACATAGCGCGCTAGCGTGTGGCCGACCACTTCCGGCTGCTCGTGGATTTCCTTCGCCATGAAGTGGCGGTAATTGGCCTTGTCGACCAGCGAGGTCGAGGCGGCGTGCTTGATCTTCTCGCGCTGGACGGCGTGGCCGTCCTTGTCGAAGACCGTGGCGCCCTTGCGCGTCAGCACGACCCAGTCGCCGTCTTCGAGATAGCTGATCGTGTCGGTGAAGGGGCCGAGCGCGATGGCATCGGAGCCGAGATACATCTCGCCGTCGCCATATCCGATCGCGAGCGGCGGGCCGTTGCGGGCGCCGATCATGAGGTCGTCGTCACCGGCGAAGATGAAGCCGAGCGCGAAGGCGCCACGCAGCCGCGCCAGCGTCAGCTTCACCGCTTCCACGGGCTTGTTGCCGCGCGTGAGCAGATCGTCTACGAGATGCAGCACGATCTCGGTGTCGGTCTCGGTGTGGAACACCGTGCCCTTTTTCTCGAGCTCCTCGCGCAGCTCGCGGAAATTCTCAATGATGCCGTTGTGGACCACGGCAACGCGTTCGGTCGCGTGCGGATGGGCATTGTTGACGGTCGGCTTGCCGTGGGTGGCCCAGCGGGTGTGGCCGATGCCGGTTGTGCCTTTGAGCGGCTCGGCTTCGAGACGCTTCTCCAGGTTCTTCAGCTTGCCCTCGGCGCGGCGGCGCTCGAGATGCTTGCCTTCGAGCGTGGCGACGCCCGCGGAGTCGTAGCCGCGATATTCAAGACGTTTGAGCGAATCCACCAATTGCTCTGCAACCGGCGTGCGCCCGAGAATGCCGACAATCCCGCACATGCGGATCAATATCCCCCAAATCGTCGAAAAATCGCCTAAACGATCCGCTCGGTCTTTAGCGAAGTTCCTAAGGAACCAGATACTCAATAATTATTGCTGATTGAGACAGCACCGTTTCGCATCCGGCTTCGACTGCGTCGAATTGGCCGGCCTTAAACCGCGCGCATTAACTCCTTGTCAACAAGTTTGGCCAACGATTCCGGGACAGGAGAATAAGGCCATGAAAGGCTCATCCGACCGCAAAGGTCTGTCATCGACGTTCTTGCGCGCCAGCGAGACCACTGGCACGCACCTTGCGCATTGGCCGCCGCCCCAGCGCGGCAAGGAAAGCAAGCCCGTCTTCGTCAAGCACGCCGCCGGAGAACCTGCGAAACGGGCAAAGCCGCGCGGCTGGCGCCTGACGCGCGCGATCTTCTCGGAATTCTCCGACGACGAATAGCGGCGCGCCCTACCACCCCAGCGTCACGGCCCAGACGAGGGAAATGAGGAGCGCCCAGAACGCCAGCCCGATGACGAGGGCCAAAATCTCGGGCGGATCGTACTCGTTCACTTCCCGCAGCAGCAGTCGCCCCATCCCCGTGACGAATGTGTCGATCAGAAAACTGAAGAGATCGCGCACAAAGCGAGAGGACACGGCAGTTGGCGCTCAGTTCTCCGGCTTCTTTTCCGGCTTCTTGCCGCCGGTCTTCATCTCGCGATAGCGCGCGGCGCCGCCTTCCCTGATGGTCTGCTGGTTGCGCTCCAGCGCCATGGCGTCGTCGGGCACATCGCGCGTGATCACCGAGCCCGAGCCGATATAGGCGCCGTTGCCGATCTTCACGGGCGCGACGAGAGAAGAGTTGGTGCCCACGAAGGCACCCTGCCCGATGATCGTCTTGTGCTTCTTGAAGCCGTCGTAGTTGCAGGTGATGGTGCCGGCGCCGATGTTGGAATTGGCGCCGATGGTGGCGTCACCAATGTAGGAGAGATGGTTGACCTTGACGCCGGCCTCCAGCGTCGCGGCCTTGGTCTCGACGAAATTGCCGATCCGCGCGCCGTCGCCGAGCGAGGTGCCGGGTCGCAGCCGCGCATAGGGGCCGATCGAGACGTTCTTGCCGAGCGTGGTCTGCACGATATGCGAGAAGGAATGGATCACCGTGCCGTCGGCGATCGACACGCCCGGACCGATCACCACGAACGGCTCGATGGTGACGTCATTGCCGAACACGGTATCGGCGGACAGATAAACGGTCTCGGGCGCGATCAGCGTGACGCCTGCTTCCATCGCCGCTTTGCGCAAGCGCGCCTGCATCACGCCTTCGGCCTCCGCGAGCTGCGCCTTGGTGTTGATGCCGCGCACCTCGTCCTCGCTGGTCTCGATCACGACGGCCTCCCATCCCTGTTCACGAACGACGCCGACCGCGTCGGTCAGATAATACTCGCCCTTCGAATTCGCATTGCCGATCTTGTCGAGGATCGCGAGTGCACGGCGCCCGTCGATCGCCATCAGGCCGGCATTGCACAGATCGATCTTGCGCTCTTCCGCGCTGGCATCGGCATGCTCGCGGATCGCGACCAGACGGTCGCCCTCGACGATGAAGCGGCCATAGCCGGTGGGATCGGCGGCGCGAAAGCCGAGCGCGGCGATTGCTGCGCCCTTCGCGAGCGGCGCGCGCAGCCGCGCAAAGGTCTCGGCCGAGATCAGCGGCGTGTCGCCGAAGGCAATCAGCAGATCGTCGGCGCCCCGCGCAATCGCCTCGCGCGCCGCCAGCACCGCATGCGCGGTGCCGAGCCGTTCTGCCTGCACGAAGGTGAGCGCATCGGGACGGATACGTTTCGCCTCGTCCCCGACCGCCTGATGGTCGGGGCCGATCACGACGGCGAGCGAGGTGCCGGTTCCCTTCGGTGTGGCGGCGAGCACGTGCGCGAGCAGGCTCTGGTGGGCGACCGGATGCAGCACTTTCGGCAGGTTCGATCGCATGCGCGTGCCTTCGCCGGCGGCGAGTACGATCGTGAGGCTGGAACGGGCGGTCATCGAAATCCTGTCAAACATGGCCGAATCAACGGGCGGCGCCAGGCCGATGCCGTCATGAGCTGTCGCCTTGCTACCCCCGCAAACGCCCGGAATTCAAGTGCGACGGGGTTTTCCTGTTAATGTTCCCTGATTGATTCGGGGAAGCAGCTCGGGGCTGGGCACTTAACGTTCATGGCAAAGGATTCCGACCCACTGGCGGACGCCTTCGGGACCAAGGAGACCGGCGGGCTGTTCTCCGGACTTCTGGCCGAGGAAAGCGCGGTCGACCGCAGCATGATGTGGCGGCTGGGCGCGTGGGGCGTGGTTGCCGTCGGCGCTGTCGTGATGGCCGTGATGGCCAATCAGGCCCAGCTCGGCTGGCGCCGTGACCAGGTTGCGTCCGCCGATCTGTCGCGCCAGGCCGACCGGCTCCAGATGCTGACCAAGGAGAGCCAGAACGAGGCCCGCCGCCTCGCCTCCGCCATCGAGACGCTGAACACCGATCGGGACCGGCTCTATTCGCGCGTCACCGTGCTCGAGCAAGGGATGGATTCCGTCACCGGCGCCATCGCCAAGCAGAGCGCGAAACCGCAGGACGCGCCGGCGCCTGACGCGCAGCCCGCGGCGCCTAGCGTCGCGCCGGTCGCCTCCACGCCGGCTCCCTCGAGTGACAAGCCGCGCGCGGGAGCCGCGAAGGACCAGGCGAAGGAGCCGACAAAAGACGCTGTGAAGGAGGCCGCAAAGGATCAGTTGATCCCGCCGCCGCAGAACGCCGCCATGGCCTCGCTGGTATCGCAGTCGCCGCTGACAACGTCGGCACTGCCCATGCTTCCGCTGGTGCCATCCAAGTCGATCATGGCGCCACCCGATCCCGCCGCATCGAAGCTGACGCAGCCCGAGACGACGGAGAAGGCCGCCGAGAAGAAGCCCGAACAGGCGCCCACCCCGACCGAGGTCGCCGCGGCGCCAGCCAAGCCGCCGGAGACGGCCGAGAGCGAGGCCCCCGCGATCGCTGTCCAGCAGACGCGCTTCGCCATCGACCTCGGTGGCGCCAACTCGCTCGACGGCCTGCGCGCGCTCTGGCGCGGCCTGATCAAGTCCAATCCGGAGGTCGCGGCGCTGCGGCCGATCATCATGATCAAGGAAGGCAACACCGGCCTCGGCATGCAGCTCCGCTTGGGCGCCGGCCCGCTGATCAATGCCGCCGCCGCCGCAAAGCTCTGCGCGGGCCTTGCCGAAAGCGACCGCCATTGCGAGACCACCGTGTTCGACGGCCAGCGGCTGTCGATGCGCGGCGGATCGGAGAAGGGACAAGAGAAGACTCAGGACCGGGTTCAGGAGAAGAACGCGGACAAGAACCAGGACGCCGTCCCGCAAGCCGAGACTGCGCCAGCGCCCGCTCCTGGCGCCAAACCGGAGAAGCGCCGCCGCAGCTACTCCTCAAAACGCTCGTCGAAGCGCGAGGAGCCCGCGCCTGCACCCGCGCCTCAGCCGCCGGCCGCACCGGCGAAGCCGGAGACGGCCTCGGCGGGATCGACGCTGTCGTCGTTCTTCAGGCGGTAGGAACGCGGACGAGTTAGATCACTGCGGCCTCTCATCAAATTGGGGCGTCAATGGCCGTCGACCAATGACTCGTCGAACAGCGCAAGCGATCAGAAATATCCACCTCGCCTGTTGCCCCCTCCCGTCATCCCGACCATATTGCGCCCATGACAAAAAAGCCCTTCCGCCTCACGCCCTACCAGGTGCAGTTCCTGATCGTCGTCGGTTTCGTGTCCGTCGGCTATGCGATCTATCTGCGCTATCTCGGCATCGAGAACTCGACCGTCGGCCTCGCCTGTGACGCTGGCCTGCAGACGCTGATCTGCAAGGCGCGCACAGTCTCGACGGTGCTGTTCAAGAATTCGGTGTTCGGCATCGTCGCGCTGGTGGTTGCGACGCTGAACCTGATGCGGCCGTCGATCGTGCTGCTGACCGTCGGCATCGTCGCCGCCGGCCTCGGCATCGTGCTCTACAATGTCGTGCTGTCGGGCCTTGCGATCGGCCTGTTCATTCTTGGATTTGCTCGGCCCGCGCCCGCCACAGCGTGAACGCGAACAGCAAGTAGATCGCGCAGGTCCACAGCGACTGCCAGTTCTCGCGGCCCTCGTTGAACAGCACATAGGCGGCCGCCAGCGTGAGCAGGCCCGCGAATACCGATTCCGCGATCGGACGCTGGCCGATCTGCGGCCGGTTCAGCATCAGCACCGCGAACGGCACCACCGCCATCGTCAGCGAGGCGTAGGGGAAGTCGTGGTAGCGCGAGTCGAACACGAAGGCGAGCGCGGTCTGCGCCGCGATCACCGCGGTCACCGCCAGCGTCAGGCCGAGCACGGCGGTGAGCTTCGACCATTTGCGGCCCTCGCGCGGGCCGAGCAGATCGAGGAAGGTCGGAAGGCTGCGGCCGATCACCATCGCCTGCGAGCAGAAGATCGGCGACAGGATGCCGGCCAGAAGCAGCGCGCCCCAGTGCAGCCAGCCGCCGATGCCGTAACTCTCATAGTACATCTTGTCGGCGCCGATCCCGAGCAGGGTGCCCGCTGACGTCGCCGAGATCGCGACGCCGAGCCAGGCCGAGAAGCGCGGCGTCCACGGCCGCCTGCGCAGCGTGAGGCCGGCGACCGCGAACACCAGCACGCAGAGGCCCATGCCGGCGCCCATGTACCATTTCCAGTACGGGAAATTGCTGATCGGCTGGCCCGGCGGATATTTCAGGTTCCGGCGCACCGAGTCGTACAGGCCCCAATAGCCGCCGACGGTGCCTTCCAGCTTGCGCTTCCAGGGCTGGTCATAGGACTCGATCAGATTGACGCGAAACTTGTTTGCTTTCGCCAGGCCCAGGATTTCCGAGACGACGCGCGCCTGGTTGGTGCGCGACGGCAGCGCGCCCTCGCGCATGCGCCCTTCGCTGGGCCAGCCGGTTTCGCCGATCAGGATCTCCTTGCCGGGGAACGCGACCGCCATGCGCTCGCGGATCGCCTCGACATGGCTCGCTGCGAACTTCGCCTTCACCGGAACATCCTCCCAATAAGGCAGGATGTGGATCGTGACGAAGTCGACGGCGTCATAGACCTCGCGATTCCTGAGCCAGAACTCCCAGACGTCGGCATAGGTGACGGGCACGCTGACCTGCGCCTTCACCGAGCGGATGATGGAGACGAGGTCCGCGGTCGTCATCTCGCCGCGCAACAGCACCTCGTTGCCGACGATGACGCTGGTGATGATGCCGGGAAATTCCTTGGAGAGGCGGACGGCGAGCGCGGCCTGCTCAAAATTCTTGGCGCGGTTGCTGGAGAGCCAGATGCCCTGGAGCACCTTCAGCCCGCCGACCTTGGCGGCGATCGCCGGCACCTGGTCGAGCCCGTTCTCCATCGAATAGGTGCGGACGCAGTCGGTGATCTCCTTGAGCTGGCGCAAATCCTGCTCGATTTGGTCGGCCTCGATATGGGTCCACGCGTTCAGCGGCGACTGTTCCCCGCGGAACGGCGCATAGGAGACGCATTGGACCTTGTCGGCCGGGTCGATCGGGGCGCGCGCGAGCGTGATTGGCGTGGCCAGCCACCACCACACGGCAGCAATCGCACCCAGTGAAACGAGCAGAAGCGCCAGTGGCGTACGAAGAGAAATCGGTTCCGTCCTCCGCGAGGTGCCGTCGATTACCTGCTCACGCGCCATCTGCCAAGGGGTGTGTCCGGGATGGATCCTTCCCTCCCCCGAGGAATTTACCTGCGGCCGTTCGACAGAGGCCTAGGATCGTGACTTTGCTGGACAAAATTTCAAATTCAGGTCATGGACTCGGCAGGACTTTGCCGCCGCATTGGGGACCCATTTGGACGCCATCACCGGCGAGTCCGCGAGGTCCTGGCGCGGGCGGTCAGCTGATATATTGGGGAATTCATGCGGCAACGGGTGTTCGAGTTACGAAATGCGGTCCTGCGGCAGTTCGCCGCCACCTTGGCCGTCTCCTCCCTGGTCGTGATGGTCGGTCTCGGTGGCGCCTCCGCCCAGAGCGGCACGCCCGCCCCGGACCAGGGCAAGGCAGCCACCCAGCCCGCCGATGCCGCCGCCAAGGACGCCGCCCAGAACCAGCGCCGCACCGACGAGTTCGCCGAAGCAGCCCAGGTCATCAACGGCCCGGCCGGCAACCCCGAATGCGTCTGGCTCGGCCGGCGCGTGGTGCGGCTGATGTGGCGCGACGACCTCGATACCGCGTTCCGCCATCTCGACCTCTACGACCGCTTCGGCTGCCCCGGCGGCCACATCCAGGCCGCCTTCCGCTGCCTGACCCGCTTTGGCGGCCAGATCGATCCCAAGGTCGCCGAGACCCTGGACAGCCGCGTGCACGCCTGCTGGATCAACCCGGCATCCCAGCCGCAGCAGGCGTCAGCCAGCGCCTCCCAGCCGGCGGCGCCAACCACGGGCAATTCGCAGGCCCCGCAGCCGGCCGCGAGCCCCGCGCCTGCGGCAAGCCCGACACCGGCGCCCTCGAAATAGCCGCGATCGTTTCAGCCGCCGTTCAGGAACGATCGGCGATAGAAGCGGTTGGCACTGCCGCACATTCCGAAACTGTCATGCCCTCATACGGTCATGAGGCCATGACAGTTGTGAAACCGCGCGGCAGAGGTATGCTCCATTTGCCGCGGACTCGGTCGGATCTCGGGGTCGGATCCGCTTCCCTGCCACCTCAGCCCCTTTTGGTTTAGCCGCGATGCGCGTTGTCGCCGCCGTTCTGTTGCTTGTGTCCGTGCTTCACGCCGGCATCTGGGGAGTCCTGCGCGACAAGGAACCCGCGCCCGACTTCAAGGGCCTGCTGCCCAGCGTCTCCTACGCCCCGTTCGAAGGCGCGGCGCACCCCGACATCGACAACATCCCCACCGTCGAGAAAATCCGCGCCGACCTGAAGACGCTGTCGACGATGACGCGCGCGATCCGTCTCTATTCGTCCACCGGCGGCGTGGAGCTGGTGCCGCCGATCGCGGCCGAGTTCGGCCTCAAGGTCACCGTCGGCGCCTGGATCGACAAGGACAAGGATCGCAACGAGCGCGAGATCAAGGCCGCCATCGAACTCGCCCGCAAGAACAGCAACGTCGTCGGCGTCGTGGTCGGCAACGAGGTGATCTACCGCGGCGAGCAGAAGGTCGAAGACCTCATCGACATGATCAAGAAGGTGAAGGGCTCGGTCCGCGTGCCCGTCACGACCGGCGAGATCTGGAACATCTGGCGCGACAATCCCGACCTTGCCTCCAACGTCGACTTCATCGCCGCCCACGTGCTGCCCTATTGGGAAAACTTCCGCTCGGACCAGGCCGTCGACCAGGCCGTCGATCGCTACAACCTGTTGCGCAACCTGTTCCCGGGCAAGCGCATCGTGATCGCCGAATTCGGCTGGCCGAGCCAGGGCTACAACCTTCGCAACGCCGACCCCGGTCCGTTCCAGCAGGCGCTGACCCTGCGCAACTTCGTTAGCCGCGCCGAAGCCATCGGCATGGAATACAACATCGTCGAAGCCATCGATCAGCCCTGGAAATATTTCGAGGGCGGCGTCGGCCCGTACTGGGGCATCCTCAACGCCAGCCGCGAGCCGAAATTCGCCTGGACCGGCCCGGTCGAGAATCCCGACTACTGGAAGCTGATGGGAATTGCGCTGCTGGTCGGCATCCTCCTGTCGCTGCCGATCCTGCGGCTGGAACAGCCGACCGCCAGGCAGGCGTTCCTGCTATCGGCGACCGCCAACGGCGTCGGCGCCTGGGCCGCGACCGTGTTCGCGTTCTGGAATGACCACTATTTCATCTTCGGCTCGGCCTTCGCGCTCACGCTCGGCATGATCCTGCTTGTTCCCCTTGTCCTCATCGCGATGGCGCGCGTCGACGAGATCGCGGCAGTGGCCTTGGGCCGGCCGCCGCAGCGGCTGCTCTCCAAGAGCAAGCCGGTCGAGAACGTTCCCGAGAATTACTACCCGAAGGTCTCGATCCACATCCCCGCCTATTTCGAGCCGGTCGAGATGCTGAAGCAGACGCTCGATGCGCTGTCGCGGCTGAACTATCCGAACTACGAATGCGTCGTCATCATCAACAACACGCCCGATCCCGCGTTCTGGCAGCCGATCCAGGACCATTGCCGCGCGCTCGGTGAACGCTTCAAGTTCATCAACGCCGAGAAGGTGCAGGGCTTCAAGGCCGGTGCGCTGCGGATCGCGATGGATCGCACCGCCGTCGATGCCGAGATCATCGGCATCCTCGATGCCGACTATGTCGTCGATCCCGACTGGCTGAAGGACCTCGTGCCTGCTTTCGCCGACCCGCGCGTTGGCCTCGTGCAGGCGCCGCAGGAGCATCGCGACGGCGACCTGTCGATCATGCACTACATCATGAACGGCGAATATGCCGGCTTCTTCGACATCGGCATGGTCCAGCGCAACGAGGCCAACGCCATCATCGTGCACGGCACGATGTGCCTGATCCGCCGCGCCGCGATGGACATGGCCGGCGGCTGGTCGTCCGACACGATCTGCGAGGACAGCGATCTCGGCCTCGCGATCCAGCAACTCGGCTGGACCACCCACTACACCAATCATCGCTACGGCCAGGGCTTGCTGCCCGACACCTACGAGGCCTTCAAGAAGCAGCGTCACCGCTGGGCCTATGGCGGCCTCCAGATCGTGAAGAAGCACTGGCGGAACTTCCTGCCCGGCCGCAGTCGGCTGACGCCCGATCAGAAGCGCGAATATGGCTTGGGCTGGCTGAACTGGCTCGGCGCCGAGAGCCTCGGCGTGGTGGTGGCGCTGCTCAATCTCATCTGGGTGCCGATCGTCGCCTTCGCCGACATCGCCATCCCCGACAAGATTCTGACGCTGCCGATCATCGGCGCCTTCATCGTCTCGCTCGCGCACTTCCTGTCGATGTACCGCGCGCGCGTCGCGATCAAGCCCGGCCAGATGATGGGCGCGATGATCGCCGCGATGAGCGTGCAATGGACGGTGTCGCGCGCGGTCGCGCAGGGGTTGATCACCGAGCACATCGCGTTCGCGCGCACCTCCAAGGGCGGCCTGTCCAGGATGTCGATCGAGTTCCAGGCGTTCTGGGAGGCCGTGATCGGCACCCTGCTGGTGATCGGCGCCGGCGTGCTGATCGCCTCCAACAGCTATCGCCAGATCACCGAGATCTACATCTTCGCCGGCGTCCTGGTGCTGCAAAGCCTGCCGTTCCTGGCCGCGGTCGCGATCGCGATCCTCGAGCTCAGCCGCATCAACTCGTTCCAGTTCTGGCGCGACAGCGCGATCCGCACCGCCGAACTGATCGGCCTGCGCCCCGTGGCCCTGCCGACCCCCGCCGGCACGCCGCAACCGGTGCCGAGCGAAGTCCGGCGGGAAGCGAACTGACGGACGAACGGCCTCTCGGCGCGGGTGAAACCTCCGCGCCGGCAAGCCACCGGCGCTGTTCGGCGTGGATAGCGGGCCGCCAATCGGGTTGAAAATTCCGGTCTAAGCGGCGGAAAGCGCGAGCGAATCCCCGCCTCCGCCAAGAGTTTGGGCCGCCACTCGCACTATTGACCTCAGCGCCCCGTCCCCCTACACAGCGCGGGCCGAAAGCATGATCCGGAAACAGCCGGTTTTTCCCCGCGACGCCAGTTGAGGCAGCGGCAAGACATGCTTCTCGAATGTCCGAAGACGATGGCGATCGATCTTGAAAGCCATCAGCGGCCATGGGAGCGCGTAGCTCAGCCGGTAGAGCACGTGACTTTTAATCACGGGGTCCTGGGTTCGAGCCCCAGCGCGCTCACCAAGCCAAAACAATGACTTAAGCGAAATCACAAGCCGACCGAAAAAGCCGTGTGTGGGCACTGTGTTGGCAAACTGATTGCCGATCTGCGTCGAGGATGGCAGCGCGGCAATTGCTCGCGATCGCCACTAGGCCGGCGCGCTCAAGCGGCAGCACGCCCTCCCCGTCCGCCAGATCCGGGCAGATGCGCTCCATGCGCGCGAAAGAGCCCCACTAGGGCCGGCGCAACACCCCAAGCAGGTCGGCGACATCGATCACATCAAGGTCTTCGCGACGGTGGGCGCCGCGGAACGACGGTTTGAGGAGAACGACCCGGAGGGCGTCGCCTTCGAATACGATGTGATCGAGTGATGTGGAGCGGATAATCAGCGCCACATCGTTGGTGGGCTCAGGGCCTCGCGACCCGCCGCTTTCAACGCGTCGGTCGAGAGCTGTCCATGTGCCGCGGCATCGAGCAGCTTCGAAGCAACGTACGCTCTGGCGCCCGTCTCGCTTACAGGAATATTTTCGCAAACTTCATCGAGCACCGCCCTGAGCAGCGCAGTCATTTCAGCATCAAACACGCCGAACTCCCGAAATTGAGAGGATACTGAACGCTGCACAAGCGGAATATATTCGCTTGGCAGCGTTCGCCGCGTATTCCGGTCTGGGCTCTGAAATCCCAGCGCCTTCCAAATTGGCACCTGTCTGTCAAAGTAATGTGACAGCTTCCTCGGCCACATCAACAGGAGTTTGCAGGGCCTGCCAAGGCCCGCCAGCGTGAACCGGCAGCCTGAAACCTTCCCAGGTTTCGTACGTAAAATCTCTATCCGAGGTTTTTGTTAGTTCCCATCTCGGGGCTGGAAATGAACACCGCCGCCGGGACAATGTATTAGAGCCCGGCGGCGTATTTGTTGGTGCCTGAACCGGCGCGCGCCTCGAGCGGCGGCTTCCACCTGAATTTGTAGGGCAGATTTTTTCTAACCTGAGTTAGTTTTTTCTATGCCCAGCGTCGACTACCCCAATTTTTCTGCACGTAGAGCAAGGGGTCGACCGGGTGGTTCAACAACTGGGACTGGAGGATTGGGCCTGGCAAATCGCCGCCGACGTGTATCGCTTGAATCTGTATAGCCGACTCACCGGACGAGCGGCCCCTGGAGACGCCGTTTCAGACGAACAGCTTGCCAGAGCAATCCGCGAAAGCTTCACTCAAACGAACGACGCCGCCTATCGAGAAATGGTTGAGTTAGCGACCGATGCCGCTTTATCGGCCTACGATCGTGTCGTCTCACGCAATGTCAAACAGGCGCGCGCTCAACTAGCGAACTAACGGCTCGTCGGCGGATGATGACTAGCCTGCCCCGCAAGAGAACCCCGCCGACCTTGTGAGCCGCCGGGCTTATCTCTACCGCTTCAACCGGCGGCGGCGATGCGTCATCAGCCGTTACCGGACGCCACTCCGATGCATTGATGCCGCAATCGGCGCGATGTTATGCTAGTCGCAGAACCGGGAGTTTCTCGATGCGCAAAATCGCCGCCGCTGTCATGTTTGCCCTGATCGCACAGACCGCATTGGCTCAGGACCATGTTCCAATGTACGGCGAGTCCAAGGACAAGACGGAGGCCGAGAAGGCGGACGACATTCGGGCCGAGCGCGCCTATCAACGCTCCCTCGGCAATGTTCCCGACCAGAAGGCAGTCGATCCGTGGGGAACTGCCCGCGGCGACGAAGCGAAGAAGCCGGCCACGCCAGCCAAACCGGTAGTGAAACATTCGTCCAAGGCCAAGAGCGGCAGCCCCCCCAACTAGCGAATTCTAAAGGGGGGCCGCCAGCGTGAACCGGCGGGTCAGCGCTTCACTGCGTTGCCAGCTAATTCCATCGCGAGATCTAGGGCTGCGATTCCAATTTGGTCGGTCGGACGAGATCTACAGCGCCGGTCCATCCAAGCAATTAGCGCTGTGAAGTCACCGCCGCCGACAATCGCCTCCATCATAGAGCGAAGGCCGGCGAGGCTGACATCGAGCATCCAGCCAAAGCTTATGCCGTGGCGACGGCAATAGCCGGCCAATTCTTGTGAAGCGCAGAAGCCTGGTGTGTGCGGAGCCGGATCCTGAGCGCGGTGGCTCAAGGGCTACGAGTGTTGGTCCACGGGTCTGCAACCTTGGGGAAAACGCTCCCTAGGTCAGTCGGACTGCATTTTCCGAATCAACCAGATGTGCGCGCCCTCGTGTGTGATCTTGCTTGGGGGTATGCGTGAGCCAGTTTCTGTCGGTGCTGCTATTGCTGACGACATTGACGCTGACGGTGTGTTTCGGCGTGGCGGCCTGGCGCCAGTCCGCCGGCAGAGACGTCGATATCACCGCCACCATTTCACATCGGGAAACCGGCTGGAGGTCGGAACGGAGCAACTGAGGACCCTTGCGCTCGCCCTCCGGTTGAAGTCTGATGTTCTGGCGGAGCTCGGAACGGCTGCATGAATGAGAGACATTGGCCAGGCGTCGCGACTGCCGTCGCGATCCTGTGGATATTTGCGACGATGATGTGGCTTGGAATCGCTGGGCCAATCTGGCACGCGAGCAACGCCGCCAATCCAGACGCTTGGATAGGATTTGCCGGAAATGCCTTAGGAGCTGCCGTATCGCTTCTCGCAGCGATTGTTGCTGGCATAGCCGCTTATCGAACGATCCTGCCAATGCAGCGCCAACTTTCTGAGTTGGTCAGGCAGAACAACTTTGCGCACTATGAGCGTCTGCGACAGCGTGCTGCCGAACTCATCGACATGAAAATCCTAATCGAGAACGTTGCCGCGAATCTCGAATCTATGGAAACCGGGCTATTGCTTTCCGGCCTTGGCGCCAACGAAGGCAGGCAAGCCGCTTTTGATCGCCTCGAACAAAGCGCTGGAGTCCTAAATGCGGCGCGGCGAACTTTGTGGGGCGACGAGAATGCACAAAGCTTGACTGTCTACTTTGTCGACAACGCTCTGCGAGCGGTAAATGAAGTAAGAAACGCCTTGCTTGGAACCCGGCGGCCGTTTGATCGAGACGCGTGGACTAAGTTCAAAGGGATCGCCTTCCAAGGTGGGGTAGCGCTCCACAATAGGATTAGGCTTGAGACGGACTTTGTTTCCGCTGAAATTGCGGCGCTCGAACCATCGATTTTGAACCGGCCACCATTTCCTCAGCTTTGGAAAGGCGAATATCCCGGACCGGAGAAGCTTGCTGAAATGTATGCGCGTCGCCCGGCCCAACCGCAGTCTCGGGATAAGCCAGCGGCCACCGCCCCATTCGCGAGCTAGGGGTTCGGGCCTCCAAGTCGAGCAGCCCCTCACGGATAACGTCTCGGTGAATGAAACCGTTCGCCGCATCACGCGAAGCACTCAGGAAACAATCCGGGTCCAGTGTCTCGTCACCCACGAGGGGATCTCAAAATGATTATTCTCAAGGTCTCTGCTGTTGTTCTTGGCGCTGGCATCCTTTTCACGATGTACTCAGGGGAGCTAAGCGCAGACGTCGTGCTTGCCATCGTGTCCTGCTTGGCATGACAAGAAGACCGGCCAACGTGAACTCGAGGGCCAGTAATGCCAACTGCTTCGCTTGAACTATCTTTAGCTTTCCGGAGCCGACGTCGCAGCCGGCACACTCAGCGGCGCTCCCCCAACTGAAACCGGCCCGACAGACTTCGACTGCCGAACCATCCGCTTCCGCATCGCTGCCGACAGTCCATAGCGTGCATTCGCTTTTCGGATCGAGGACGTGACGTCCGACATCATCGCATTTTGCAGCGTATCGACCTTCGCGATGAGCGTGGACAGCTGTGAAGATATCTTCCTCACATCCACCCGTTCGTCCGTGATGCTCTGTCGCAGAGACAGCAGCACCATTGAATCCTGCTGCAGCAGGGCTGCATTTTGCTGCAAGGCGTGGTTGTTCTCCTGCAGCGAAGCCGTGTGTTGCTGCTGGGCCGACTGAATGTCCTTCAAGGCAGCGACAACCGGATCCGCCTTTGGCGCGGACGCTTCCCGGCGCGGAAGCAGTTCAGCCAGACTGCTGAGATTCGGCGACGGAAGATCAGCCGGCAATGTATAGATCGCCGCCGCACCATTGATGGCCAGGGCACACACCGACAGTGCCAGGACCGATTTCCGGCTGGACCGCTTGGCCGGAGCTTCCGGGGCTGCGGGCTCGAGTCCTGCGACTGCGAGCGCGAGCGCCGCGGGGTCGAGTTGTTCGACGAGGCCTTGCGCCTCGGATGTCGTGGCCATGTCCATTGACCTCAAATGAGCGAGCAACAGGAAGCCGACGCCGGAACGTCCTCGCGACGGCTCCTCTACGCAGCACCCACCTACAACTGCCTAAAATTGTGGGCATTTTGGATTAATTCCACGTTAGCGACGTGGCCGCCTGGCAGGCCCGGCCGCCCCGGCCGATTACGGGGGGCTATGCGACCGAATGAGTCACGCGGCCGCCTGCTTCGAAGCACCAAAGCCGAGAGACAAGGCCCCCGAAAGGTGTAAGATTCACGAGAACCGGAGGAACGGCATGTTTGAAATCAGCGGTTTCGACACGGCAGGCGTCGTCAGCCTCAAGCGGCTGTCACTCGCGGCCGCCCTCAAGAAGGCCCGAGAGCTTGTCGAAGACGGGTGCTGGGACGTTCAGATCGTCGATCCAACCGGGCGCGTACACACCTCGTTTGAGGAGCAGGCCGCTTAGCGTAGCGCTGGACCGGCTCCGCGGCTAGCTCATCAAGAGCACGCTGATCAGGAGCACACTGATCCGGAGCACACCCGGTCTCACGCCTGACGGCCCGTCTCTCAGTACCGCCGATAATAATTCTCTGGCCGGTCCTGGAATTGTAGTGGAACCGTGCCGTTGGGGTAGCAGACACCGTCGCGGATATCGACGTCAGCGCCGTGGCCGCATGGCACCGGACGCCGGCGCATTCCATAGTAAGGCCGCGGGCCCTGATAGTATCCCTGCAGCGCCGCCTGGTCTTCGGGACGGAGATAGCCGTTGGGATAGCACATCCCGTCGCGGGCGCTCTGATCCCAATGATCGCCGCACGGCGGCGGATGCCTCGGTACGCCGCGATACTGCACCTCGAGCGGGCGTTCGACAGCTGCGGCAGGCGCCGTTGCACCGCCATGAAGAGCAAGGATTGTCGCAATAGTGGTGATCAACATCGAAGCGGTCCTCCAAGGCCGCAAGATAGACAACCCCTCTGAATGACGCCTGAACGCGACGAGAGCGCCACGACCATCAGGGTCGGCCGATGGCACGATGGCGGCCACCGCGCTGCACTGGACGCTGCAGCTGTCTGCAGTTCCAAGGGCCTTGCCACAAAAGCCGGGAGACAACGCCCTCGAAAGGTGTAAGATTCAGGAAAACCGGAGGAACGGCATGTTTGAAATCAGCGGTTTCGACACGGCAGGCGTCGTCAGCCTCAAGCGGCTGTCACTCGCGGCCGCCCTCAAGAAGGCCAGAGAGCTCGTCGAAGACGGGTGCTGGGACGTTCAGATCGTCGATCCGGCTGGGCAGGTCTACACCTCGTTCGAGGAGCAAGCCGCTTAGTCGCGCCCGCCCCTCGGCACTTTTCAGAAATCATCCGCCCGATCCGATCACGCTTCGCGAGCCGTGGCCGTGACCGCGATCGAAATGAAAACCCCAGCGCCTGGTAGGGAGCGCTGGGGCGTTTTCAAAATATCAATCGGTAAAAGCAATGAGGCCTTCATAGCACCGGTCTCGAAGCGCGAGTGTGAACTGGTTCACACGGCTCCGCCGATCTTCGCGTACCGCGTCCGGGTGTGGCTATCCGCCTCGGCCGACGTTGGACGAGGCATCATTGAGCCAGCGCGCCGTTGCTTCATCGCTCCAGCCGGGGACCGCGAAGCGCACGCGAGGATTCACTTCCGTGCCGAAACGATCAACCGGAGGATGGCGTGTCGCAGGATTGTGCGCACGAGCGTGGTGCGCGGCGTCCGCAGACGTACACAAGACGATCAGGAGGCCCAGGGCCAAAACAACACGCATCGTATCGGCTCCAATCGAGTCCGTTCCCGCTCATGTAATACGCCGACCGACCCACCGCGATCTGACGCGGCTTCACAGCTAGGAGAGCGAAGCGCGAACGCGACGCTCTTGCGATCGAACGGACCGCCGCTCAACTCCCGCGCGCCGCACCGTTGCCAACCAATTCGTTTGGGAGCACGCTCTCTCCAGGCGCTTAAGACGCCGCACAGGGAGAACCACATGAAGGAACCGGGCCTGGACGGCCGCCATCGGGACAAGGATGGCGCGATCAGCAAGAAGCACGGCAACACGCTGGTCGGTACGTTGCGCAAGATCTACGGAAAGGCGTTTGCGGCCGGTTATCCCGATGCGACCCCGCTCAGCGAGGTCTTGCATCAATTGAACGAGACCTCGCTGAGCCAGTTGCGTCGCGATCACGACACCGGGCATCTCGGGCACAAGATCGACCACGCCTCGAAGTGAATGGACTTCACTTGGCCGATTTCGCTTGGCCCACTTCATTTGGCCGACTTCAGGTCGTCGAAACCGACTCCGCCGACAGCCTCTCGGACGCAGCTTGGACAGGCTGCGCGATCGGTCGCCTCGCCGTACTTGCCGTTTGAGCCCTCGCTACCCTCGCGCTAGCATGAGCCCTTTTACGGAGGCTCATTTGAAGCAGTTCATTATCATCATCGCCGCCATCGCGCTCGCCGTGACTGCTCCCGCCCGCGCGCAGGCGCTGGTCGATCCCAACAAGGTTGCCCCCGAATATCGCGAGGCGGCCGAGAAGCGCCGGGCCGAGCAGATGCGGCAGCGCGAATGCGCACTGAAGGCGGATCTCGACAAGGTGCTGCCCAGGGATCGCACCGTCTATCTCAACCATTGCCTGGACACGCTGGCGGTCAAGCAATAGCAGCTGGCTGGGGCCGTCTCGATCAGACCACGACCGTAGGCCGACCTGACCGCACGATGATCTGTCGATTTCGGGCTCGTGTTGTGGACCAGCGGGCGATTTGTCGCACCGGCGCCGCGAAGACGCGGCCCCCTCCTCACTGGCGCCGCGGCTTGCTCGGAAACAGCCGATCGCGGATGTAGCGCGAGGTCGGCGTCAGGCGGATGCCGCGCGGCTTCTGCCAGGCGGCGCGGTCGATCTCCTTCTTGTCGCCGATCTCGAGCCTGCCCTTGGCTCCCTTGGCGATGAAGATCGCGTCGCTCATCTTGCGGCCGGAGCGCTTATTCCTGGCCGTCACTTCCTTCCACAGGCTGATCCGGCCGAGCTTGAGCTTGGGCAGCTCCTCCTTGATCTCCCGCCGCAGGCAGTCCTTGTCGGACTCGCGCGAACGCTTGCGGCCGCCCGGGAACATCCACAGGCCGTCCGACCGCCGTCTGACCAACAATACCTTGCCGCGTTTTGCGGCAACCAGCTTGGAAGACTTCGCCATTACTGCCGTAGATCGAAAACAGAATCGCCCTATCGTAACTTGTCTAGTTGAATAGACAAGTTCGCGGGGCGCTTTGACCACAGCCCGTGCGAGCAGCTCAGCTTTCGCTCGCCGCCGCCCGGTCCTCGGTCCTGATCCAGGCCATCATCAACTCCCAGGCCACCGACAGGATGATCGGCCCGATGAACAGGCCGACGATGCCGTGGGCGAGCGTGCCGCCGATCACGCCGACGAAGATCACGATGGTCGGCGTGGTGAGGCCGCGCCCCATCACCAGCGGCTTCAACATGGTGTCGATGAAGCCGACGAGGACGAGAAACACGGTGAGCAGCAGCGCCGTGGTGACGTCCTTGGCGGTCCAGATCCAGATGATCACCGGCAGGATCACCAGGAACGCGCCGATCTGCACGATCGACAGCAATAGCACGATGAAGGCGAGCAGGCCGGCGCTCGGCACGGCTGCCATCTTGAAGCCGATGCCGGCGAGCAGCGCCTGCACGATGGCGACGCCGATCACGCCTTGCGCCACGGCGCGGATGGTGGCGCCACCAAGCTCGAGAAAATGCTCGCTCTGCTCGGGCACGATGCGAAACAGGAAGCCGCGCCCGGCCGCAACCAGCCGCGGCCCATGCGGAAACAGGAAGCCGGCGACGAACACCGAGACCAGAAACTGGAGCGTGCCGAGGCTCGCATCGCCCGCAAGCGACAACAGGGGTCCCGCCAGCGGCTGGAGATAGGGCGCGACCTCGCGCAGCACCGCACGGATGTTGTTGTAGGCCTGATCCCAGAGATCGTAGAGCCAAGGGCCGACCACCGGCCACGACTTGAGCTGCTCCGGCGCCGACTGCAGCGCGAGGTCGCCGGTGCCGAGCTGCTTCGCCAGTTCGCGCGCACCGTCCACCGCGCTGAGGCCGAGCCAGGTCGCCGGGCCAATGACGATGCCGAGCGTGATCAGGGTGAGGATCGCGGCCGCAGTCTTCGGGCGGCCGCCGAGGATCTTGGCGACCCAGCTGAAGGCCGGATAGAACGCGACCGCGAGCACGGCGCTCCAGGCCAGGATCGGCACGAACGGGCGGATGATCAGGAAGGTCCAGATGATCAGYAGGCCAAGCAGGCCGACCCGGATCAGGAGCTGGATAATGTCCTCTCCCGTCAGGAGCTGACGGAGACTTTTCACGGGCACGCCTTTCCTTGCGGCATTGACGCGGGTTCCGACACTTGCGCGGCAAAGCGTTATTGCCAGCCGCGCATCCGGCGTCAAGACGACCGGACCCGCGGCGGCGCAAGGGATCGGACCGCTGCGCCGCCCGGCGCGGCATCAGCTGTCGCCGAACGGGTTGGTCCAGTCGGCCGAGCGGTGGCGCTCCRTCCGCTCAGAAGTGGTAGTTCACGCCCACCGTGCCGGTCTGGATGTTCAGCTTCACATTGGCTGGAGTCGCCACCAGATTGCCTGTCGTCACCGGCTGCTCGGTGATCGTGCCGAAGCCCATATAGTTGTACTCGGCCCGCACCGACCAGTTCGGCATGAACATCCACTCGATGCCGCCGCCGGCAAGCCAGCCGGTGCGATTGAAGCTGCCCGAGGCGGAACCGGCGAGCGGGCCGGCAAGGCCGTTGTTGACGCTATACTTGTCGCGGGTGAAGGCCGCGCCACCCTTGGCGTAGAGCAGCACGCGGTCGAAGGCGACGCCGAAACGGCCGGCGACCGTGGCGATGTAGTCGTTCTTCAGCGACAGGTTGAAGCCGGCACCGCCACCGAACGGGCCGCCGGCATTGAGTGTGACGCTGGACCAGGCGCCGGTGCCTTCGAGGCCGATCACGAAATTGCTGATCTGGTAGTTGCCGCCGATCTGGCCCCCGACGATGCCGCCGCTGGCCGTGGCCGAGCTCCAGGTCGCTGTCGGATCGGTCGGGTCGATGCCGGTCCATTTGCTCCAGGCGCCGCCGCCATGCGCGCCGATGTAGAAGCCGGTCCAGCTGAAGATCTGGGCCGCCACCGGCGCTTTGACCGGCGCGGGCGCAATGATGTCAGCTGCACATGCTGGCGTTGCCAATGACAGCAGCGCAGACGCCAAAACCAGTTTCTTCCGCATGATCTCACCCCCAAATTGTCCGCCCTCCGACCGAGGCGACGATGAAATCTAGCTGTGGGATCAAGCGCGCGCTTGGACCAATCGGCGGCGCGATTTGGACTGACGGGCGCTCGTCAGACCCGGGAAGCTCCTGCAACGCCGCGACCGGAGCCCGGTTTGGCTAACGGCGATTAACCGGATTTCCCGAGGTCAGTTTACGCCGATGCAAATCCCCGCACCTACGCTTCTCGCCAACATTCAAAAACACTGATGTGCAATGGCCAACAGCATCTGGACGACCGAAGAATTCACCTGCGCGGGTTGCAGCATGAACTACACCGCGACACGGGAAGAGCACAGCGAAGCCCACACCGGCAGCTTCAAATGCAGCATCTGCAGCGGCGTGGTGCACACCTGGTCGGGGAAGCATCACTTCTTCGGCTGGCGGGCGGTGAAGACAAAACCGCCGGTGTTCGGACGGCGCTGGGCGGGCGTGCAGTGGTAGGCCAGTGGAGCTCAACAAACGAAAAATAAGTTGGCTTGGAAGATGTCCGACGCGGGCCGAGACAATGGGAATCTTGTTCGCGCTCGCCCTGATTTGCATTTCCGCTGTCGTGCTTGTGTGGTTCCCATCCGCCAATCAAGCCACAGGCTTCGGCTCAAATTGGAAATGCAAGAGCATCCCCAATAGTGAGCCGGTCTGCATGAAGACGATCAACCCGTAGCTACCGTCGGGACACCGGGCGCCCATCGTCAAGCCCTCATCGCAATTGCATTCCACTTTACCGAATTTCAGATTTATCGCACACGACACACCCTGGCCCGAGACAAGGGGCGGATCGGGCGCGCGCATCTCCAGCGCACGGACCTGCGGGTGCCAGTCGGCGCCCGGCCTTTCCTGCGCCCTTGTTTCGACGAGACCAAAAGGACGACGCAAGACTCGGGCGAAATGCGCCGCGAGAAGGCGACGTCATGTCTGCCATCCGCCCATCGAGGTGCGCCTTCTGCTACGCCGAGACACCGGATAAACTCCCCCTCCCCGCAACAGAAGCCGACACGCAAATGACCGCCCCCTTCGTTCCCCAGATCGCCCTCTACCGCAACTGGCTCGCCGAGCAGCGTGGCCTCTCCTTCGCGAATTACGAGGAGATGCGGCAGTGGTCGGTGCGCGATCTCGACGGCTTCTGGCGCAGCATCTGGGACTATTACGATCTGCAATCGCCGACGCCGTTTGCGGCCGTGATCGCCGAGCGCAAGATGCCGGGCGCGGTGTGGTTTCCCGGCGCGCAGGTCAACTATGCGCGGCAGGTGTTCCGGCATGTCGAGGCCGCCGACGCCGCCGGCCTGCCCGCGATCGTCAGTAGCGGCGAGGACGGCAAGCTCAACGAAACGAGCTGGCCGGAGCTGCGGCGCAAGGCGGCGGCGCTCGCGCTGCATCTGAAGGATCGGGGTATCAAGCCCGGCGACCGGATCGCGGCCTACCTGCCCAACATCCCCGAAACCATCATCGCGTTTCTGGCGAGCGCCAGCATCGGCGCGGTCTGGAGCGTCTGTGCGCCCGATATGGCTGCGCCGGCCGTGATCGACCGCTTCAAGCAGATCGAGCCGAAGGTGCTGATCGCCTGCGATGCCGTCACCTATGCCGGCCGCCGGCATGATCGCAAGGACGTCGTCGCGGAGCTGCGGCGATCGCTGCCGACGGTCGAGCACGTCATCCTGCACAGCGAGGCCGCGCCCGCAGCGCCGGACGCCCGGCTCGCCGACATCGCCGCAAGGACAGGCGCCGCGATCGACGCGTTCGAGCCGGCCTGGCTGCCGTTCGATCATCCGCTCTGGATCGTCTATTCCAGCGGCACCACCGGCCTGCCGAAGCCGATCGTGCACGGCCATGGCGGCATCGTCATCGTGGTGCTGGCGCTGCTGGGCCTGCACAACGACCTCGGCTGCTCCTACCACGCGAACTCGTTCGGCGAGCGCTATCACTGGTACTCTTCGACCGGCTGGATCATGTGGAATTCGCAGGTCGGCGGCCTGCTCAGCGGCACCACCTGCTGCATCTTCGACGGCAGCCCGGGCGGCACCAAGGACAAGCCGGACTGGACCACGCTGTGGCGGTTCGTGGCACAGTCGAAAGCGACCTTCTTCGGCGCCGGCGCGGCGTTCTTCGCCAACTGCGCCAAGGCCGAGATCGATCTCACTGCGGCCGGCGATCTGTCGCGGCTGCGCTGCCTCGGCTCGACCGGCTCGCCGCTCAGCGCCGATACGCAAGCCTGGTTCAACGATCGCTTCGCGGCGTTGTCGAAAATCAACGGCAGCAAGGCGCAGGCCGACATCTGGTGGGCGAACATCTCCGGCGGCACCGATTTTGCCGGCGCCTTCATCGGCGGCAACCGCGAACTGCCGCAGACGCCGGGCGCGATGCAGTGCCGCCTGCTCGGCGCGGCGGTCGAAGCCTTCAGCGAGCAGGGCCGCGCCGTCATCGACGAGGTCGGCGAGCTCGTCTGTACCGAGCCGATGCCCTCGATGCCGCTCCGTTTCTGGAACGACAGGGGCGATGCGCGCTATCGCGCCAGCTATTTCGAGACCTATCCGGACAATTTCGACGGCAGCGGCCGCGGGCCGGTGTGGCGGCACGGCGACTGGCTCAAGGTCAATCCGGACGGCTCCTGCATCATCTATGGCCGCAGCGATGCGACCATCAACCGGCACGGCCTGCGCATGGGCACGAGCGAGCTCTATTCCGCGATCGAAGCGCTGCCGGAGGTGCTGGATAGCCTCGTCGTCGACCTCGAATATCTCGGCCGCGACAGCTACATGCCGCTGTTCGTGGTGCTGCGCGAGGGCACAGCCTTCGACGCTGCGATGCAGGCCAGGATCAACAAGACGATCGAGGCCGGCCTGTCCCGGCGATTCCTGCCGAACGAGATCTTTGCCGTCGCCGAGATCCCGCGCACGCTCTCGGGCAAGAAGCAGGAGCTGCCGATCAAGAAGCTGCTGCTGGGCCAGCCCGTCGAAAAGGTCATCAACAGGGAGGCGATGGCCAATCCCGCCTGCCTCGACTGGTATCTCGCCTTCGCCCGCGATTATCTCGCCCGAACCGCGGCGTAGCTTCGATCAACCGCCGCCGAAATTGGAGGGATCGAGATTCCTGTTCTCCGACGGCGGGATCGGCGGCCACCCGGGAAATTTGTACCAGCCGGGCGGGACCGGCGCGTCCTCGGGCAGATGGGCGACGACGTGATGGCGCGGGCGGGCATGATGCGCCGGCGCGGCAGCCGCCGACAGACATGTTGCAATCAGGAGGACCAAAGCCAGGATAGACCGCATCATACGTGCTCCAGACGTCCACCCGGGCACCATGTGGTGCGGGAACCACGCTGGAACGATGCGTCGCAACGTCACGATGTCTCACATCGGCGGCATCGCTGCTGCCACGAGACGCCGGAGATCAACCCAATTGCGCCAATGGCGTTTGGATTCCGTTCACCGATCGCCGCTAGATCAGAATGGATCCTCCGCGACGAACAGCAGCTATGGCCGATCTCAACGCAGTCCTCTCCAGGCTCAACGACCGCCTGCTCCGCCTCGAAGGCGAGCTGTTCGTGCTGCGCTCGCTGGCGCGCGCGACGCTGACGGCGGGCGACGACCATGCGGCGCGCATGCGCAAGCTGGTCGAGGCCGCAAAGGTCGCGCTCGACGACGAGGCCAAACGTGAGCTCGACAAACCGACGCGCAAATATGTCGATGCGGCAACCGCGCTGGTGGAGGAACTGCTGGTCGAGCCGACCCAGGCACGGCCGCTGTTCACCGTCATCGACGGTGGCCGGCGCGACTGAGCGCGTCAGATCGGACGTATCCCGCGAGGATCCACGGACTGGGCCTTCAGCCGGCTGAGCCCCTCCTCGATGATCGCGATCTCCTCGTCGATCTTGCCGATCGGCAGGCTGAAATCATAGCCGGACCTGCTCTTCAGATCGACCGCGAGCCGCTGCCTGTGCATCATCAGCTCGTCCAGCCCACGGCGGTTCTTCAGCCGCACATAGGCGTCCACGATCTGCTCAATTGCGCTCGGCATGAAATCGGTCCCGGCAAAAAAGCCCGCGGCGCACCCACGCCGGCGGGACATTTTTGGTGTCGCGGTACGCAATACAAATCCGCGACGGATTCGTCGATACGACAGGCAGGTTGAGAACGCGTTACCGTTTGATGATTTCGCGATGGCGCCGGCATGAAAAGCCGCTGGCGATCACTCGCCAGCGGCCAAAGCCGGGTTCGAAAACGGATTCGGAATCAAATTTGGCCAGCCCCGGTTAGTGCATTCTAGCGGCACACGGGGGCTGCTTATGTCAGAAATGAAACAGAGGAACCGGCGGATACATCATTTGCTGTCGATGTGGCCGCCCGGCAACGCTAATCCGTGACGCAAAAATACTTGCGCGGCAGCCTGCGGTAGGCGCTGTAGCGGTAGTACGGCCTGTAGGCGTAGCCGCGATAGAGTGCGGGCGGCTCCTCGCCGTAATAGGCGTCGTGGTAGAAATTATAGACCGGCCCTTCGACGCAACGATAGGCATCCCACGTCGGACCGATGAACGGCGCCACCCCGACCTCGGGCGGGACCGCCGGATACGGCCCGCCGGCGCGCGCGGGCGTGGCTACGCTCAGTGCCGCGAGAAGGAAAAACCACGCGCTTCGCATGCGCTCGCTCCTGATACGGTGCAATACGCGCATGGAAGCACCGGAACGGCCGGCTGCGCAATCGCGGAGCCCGTCGCGCCCCGCGCCCGGTGCATTGTTGATAACCGGCACAAACCGCCCGCGGCTGGTGACAGGACGCACCGACGTGTTATCGGGGGATGACGCAGTTGCGAGACGGATCGGACACCCATGCGCATTACCCTCGTCGGCTCCCGCCATTTCGGCGTGACCACCCTGAACATGCTCCGGGAGCACGGCGTCCCGATCGTGCGGGTCGTCGTGGCCGACGCCGAGGATCGCCTCGCGGCGAGCGCCAAGGCGGCTGGCATCGAGGTGACGGTCCAGGCCAATCCGAAGCTGGTGGTCGCCTCCGAAATCGGCCCCGACACCGACCTGATCATCACCGCCCACAGCCACGCCCGGATCGGCAAGGACGCCCTGGCCGCCGCGAAGTACGGCGGGATCGGCTATCATCCCTCGCTGCTGCCGCGTCATCGGGGCAAAGCCGCTGTGGAATGGACCATCAAGGAAGGCGATCCGATCGCCGGCGGCACGATCTATCATCTTGCCGACCGCATGGACGCCGGCGCCATCGCCGCCCAGGACTGGTGCTTCGTCAGGAAGGGCGAGACGGCTCGCGAACTCTGGGAGCGTGCGCTCGCTCCGCTCGGCCTCAAGCTGCTGGCCGACGTGATCGACTACGTCAAGGTCCACAAGGCGCTGCCCTCCAAGGTTCAGGACGAGCAGTTCGCCACCTTGGCGCCAAGTCTTTCGTGAGTCCCTTCCGCAGTCCTTCCCCTGAGTCTCTCCTGACGTTTACCCTTAACGTGAAGGCGCGTTGATTCTGCTTCGAAAATTGGAGCCGGAAACACAAATAAACTATTGTTTCCACTGGAACAATTTTCGCTTTGGCAATGCAACAAATTTCCGTCACATTTGGGCCGAATAAGCGTCAGCATATCAGACAGATTCAAGGACGGAATTCATGCGTTTTGGTCGCATTACGGCATTCTGTGCCGCTTCAGTTATCACCCTCGCCGCTCCCGCTTTCGCCCAGACCCCCTATGACGGCAACTGGCATGTCACCATCGTGACCAAGAGCGGTACCTGCGAGCCGACCGCGAGCTCCATGCTGACGGTTGCCGACGGCAAGATCACCGCGCCCGGCGCTAACGTTTCCGGCACCATCGGCAGCGGGGGACTTGTGAAAGTTTCGATCAATGGTGCATATGCCAACGGTCAACTCAGCGGCAACGCCGGATCGGGGAAGTGGAATGGAGCATCTGCAGGCATACCGTGCAGCGGGCGGTGGGAAGCATCGCGCCAGTAAGAAATTCGGGATCAGCGTCGTAAGCCGGCGGCTGCTGATCGCGGCCGCCGTTTTGTTTGCGGCGGGGATCGCCAACTCTGAGAGCAAGGCCCAGTCCGGCCCGTTCGCCCCGCTGGCGGGGAGCTGGAGCGGTGCCGGCACCGTCACGCTCGATGACGGCTCGACCGAGCGGATCCGCTGCCGGGCCAGATACGCCCCGATCGGACCGACGATGGAGATGTCGCTGACCTGCGCCAGCGACGCCTACAAGTTCAATCTCGGCGCCAACGTCAGGGCTGAAGGCGGCACCATCGCCGGCAGCTGGTCCGAGGCCAGCCGCAACATCTCCGGCTCGCTCCAGGGCCGCGGCGCCGGCGGAAACTACGACCTGGTCGCCTCGACCGCCGGCTTCAACGCCAACATCTCGCTGAAGACGTCCGGCAACAAGCAGAGCGTCACGATGCGCGCGGACAGCCAGTTCCGCGGCGCCAACATCTCGCTGTCGCGCTAAGGCGGACCGCGTTCAAGCCAAAAGCCCCGGCGATTCCGCCGGGGCTTTTTTTATCCGTTTTATACGTTCGGCACGAACGCCGTGACCTCGATTTCGACCTTGGCGCGCTCGTCCACGAGACCGCCGATGTAGAGCAGCGTCGAGGGCGGAAAATTGCGCCCCAGCGTTTCCTTCCAGGCCGCGCCGATGCCGGCGCCCGCGGCCTCATATTCGCTGCGGCTGGTCAGGTACCAGGTCAGGCGGACGATGTGCTCCGGACCGGCTCCGGCCTCGCCAAGGAGCTTGATGATCCGCTTCAGCGCGGTTGCGACCTGCGCCGCCATGTCAGGCGCGTAATTGCCGGTCTCGTCGCCGCCGGTCTGCCCGGCCAGCACCACCCAGCGGCCCGGCCCTTCGGCCACCACGCCGTGAGAAAAGCCCCGCGGTTTCTTCCATTCGGCCGGCTGCAAGATTTGCATGAGCGAAGATCTCCCTTTTCTTGTTGTTCAATGATGCCTTAGCACGCCGCCCTGCATCGCTGCATCCGCAGTTTTGGCCGTTGCAAACGCCGGCGATGTCGCCGATACCGGCCCTCCCCTCGGGCTCGATCACCCGCACCAGCAACGATGACCGCGACACCGTCCAAAACGATGGCTGCACTGTGGATGGCCGGCTGGCTGGCGCTGATGCTGGTCATGGCGGTTGCCGGCCGCGAGACCACGCGCGAGCTGAACGTCTTCCAGATCATGGAAGTGCGCTCGGTGATCGGCTTCACGCTGCTGCTGCCGATCATCTACCGGGCCGGCGGTTTCAAGGCGGTCGCGACCAAACGCCTGCCCCAGCACCTCGCGCGCAACGGGGTCCATTATTTCGCGCAGCTCGGCTGGTTCTACGCACTGACGCTGATCGGGATCGGTCAGGTCGTCGCGATCGAATTCACCATGCCGATCTGGACTGCGGTGCTGGCCGCAACGTTTCTGTCCGAGCGCATGACCGTTTGGAAGATCGCCGCCATCGCGCTCGGCATCGTCGGCGTTGTCATGATCGTGCGGCCCGCCACCGGCGAGATCAATCCGGGCCAGTTGATCGCACTCGGAGCCGCGATCGGCTTCAGCATTTCCATGATCTTGGCGAAATCGCTGACCCGGACCGAGAGCGCATTGTCGATCCTGTTCTGGATGATCGTCGTGCAGATGGTCGTGGGCCTGCTGCCGACGCTCTATGTCTGGACCTGGCCGTCAACCACTCTCTGGGGATGGCTCTTCGTCATCGGGGTCTGCGGCACATTCTCGCACTATTGCCTCGCCAGCGCGCTCCGCTACGCGGATGCAACCATCGTGGTGCCGATGGACTTCCTGCGGGTGCCGCTCACCGCGACTGTCGGCTGGCTGCTGTATTCGGAGCGGCTCGACGCCTGGACCGTGCTCGGCGCGACGCTGATCCTGTGCGGCAATCTCCTGAACCTGAAGCCGACTGCCCCGGTTCCCGCCCGCGCGCAGTGAACCCGCGCGCAGCCTCACGCGACAAAAACGAAGTGGCCGTGTGATCTGGATCACGTTGGAGGGTCTTTCCATCGTGCACATTCGGCCACACAGCAGCGGGTTGAATACGACGTACTGCCGTTTTGGTGGCGCGAAGTCGGGCACTTCGTGTAGGTTCGTTGCCAATTTGTTGCTGCCTGCAATTCGATTCTGTTGGGGATTTCAGATGCGCACTCTCACCCTGCTCGTTTCGCTGATGTGCATGGCACTGTCGGTCAGTGCCGCGAAGGCCGACCGCCGTGTCGCCTTCGTCGTCGGCAACGGCTCCTACAAGAACGTCGCACAATTGCCGAACCCGCCGATCGACGCCAAGGCGATGGCGGCGACCCTGCGCAATGTCGGCTTCGAGGTGATCGAAGGATCCAACCTCACCCGCGACCAGATGACGGAGAAGCTCCTGGACTTCGGCCGCAAGGCGCAAGGCTCCGATGTCGCAGTGTTCTATTACGCCGGCCACGGCATCGCCGTCAGCGGCAGCAACTACCTCCTGCCCGTCGACGCCGACATCAAGTCGGAGATGGACGTCAAGCTCGGCGCAGCCATCAATATCGACCTGACGCTCGAGCAGACCATGGGCGACGCCAAGGTCAAGCTCGTCTTCCTCGATGCCTGCCGCGACAATCCGTTCGCCGCCAAGATCAAGTCGAACTCGGCAACGCGCAGCGTCAACGTGCAGAGCGGTCTTGCCGAGATGAAGTCGGGCGAAGGCACGCTGATCGCGTTCGCCACCGGCCCAGGCCAGACCGCGCTCGACGGCCAGGAGGGCAACAACAGCCCGTTCACACGCGCACTGATCGACAACATCACCAAGCCYGGCGTCGAGATCCAGCAGGCGATGACGTCGGTGYGCGCCCAGGTCAACGAAGAGACCCGTAAGGGCCAGCTTCCCTGGGGCCACACCAACCTGATCGGCGCGGTCTATCTCAACCCGTCGCAGCAGACGCAGGTTGCCAACGCAGCCCCGACCGCTTCCGGAAACGTGCCGGCGGCAGCGAGCAGCTCCGACGGTGTCGAGCTCGAGTACTGGCGCTCGGTCAAGGAATCCAACAAGCCGGAAGAGCTCAACGCCTATCTCTCGGCCTATCCGAACGGCCAGTTCAAGGCGCTGGCGCTGGCGCGGCTTGCGGCGATCAAGAGCGGCCCGTCCACGGCGACCCGCAATCTGAACTCCGGGATCGATCCCGCCACCTTCACCGACGACTCCACCCAGCTCACCGAGGACCAGATCGGCCTCGACAAGGGCCAGCGCCGCGACGTGCAGCGCCGCCTGACCGGGCTCGGCTTCGACACCAAGGTGACCGGTGCCTTCACCGACGAGACCCGCTCGGTGCTGAAGCGCTGGCAGGCCGCCCGCGGCTATCCGTCGACCGGCTACCTCAACAAGCTCCAGCACAAGGCCCTGCTGTCCGAGATCGTGGCGGCCGCGCCGGCCACCGCGAGCGACGACAGCGCGAAGCCGGCCCGGCGTGCTGCCCCGGCCCAGGCCCAGAGCGGCGCACCGGTTCAGCATCGCAACAGCGGCGGCGGCGATGCCGGCGCGGCCTTCGTCGGCGGTGTCGTCGGCGGCATGATGGGCGGCATGTTCCGCCGCTGAGGCGGGACCCGGCTCCAAAACGCAAAAAGGCCCGGCGAGAGCCGGGCCTTTTTCGTGGTGGCAATGGCTAGTAATCTTGGGTGAACCAAGGCACTAGCGTCCGGATCCGCGGCATCGCCTGCATCGTAATGCTCGTCCGAGCCATCTCCGCGATGCGCGGCGCCAGTGATGAGAGATCGCCACGGCGGGTCACCAGAAGCAGCTCACGAAAAAATCCGGGGCCCGGCAGAGGGAGAGCGCTGACTTGACCAGCGTGAGCGAGCCCCTGCAACAGACACAGCGGCGTGGTGATCGCTACGCCCATCCCGGTGGCGACCATGGCGACCAGGCTGTCCGAGGTGTCAAACTCAAAGGCCCGCGGTGGGCGAATGCCCAAACGGCTCAGGTGGCGCTCGACCTGAGCGCCTGCATAGGAGCGTTCGCTGTACCGGACCAGGCGATGCCGGGTCAGGATCTCCCGCAAATCAAGGTCAGCAAATTCGGCTTCCAATCCGCGCGGCACCACCAGCAGATTTGGCTCGCGGTAAAACGGGAAGCGCTCGATATCATACAGGTCATCCATCGCATCGCATGTGATCGCCGCGTCGATCGTTCGGTGGACCAGCGCCTCGGCATGCGAGTGAGCAAGGCCCGACCAAACGGACAGACTCAGTGCGACCTCGCCCGTCATGAGCTCCTTGACGAGGTGTGCGCCGACCGTGGCGGCATAGGAGTCGATGAGGCCGAGCCTCAGATCGACACGCTCAGGCAGTTTCGCTGCGTCCCGGAGTGCGCTGAGTAACGTGTCAAAGTCGCGATTCAGATCGCGAACACGGCCAGCAAGGATGCGACCCGCCCGCGTCAATGTAAGCGGCCTCCGGCTACGGTTGAAGAACGCGACGCCGATCGAGGCCTCGGCCCGCCGCACAGCCTGAGAAACCGCTGATTGCGTCATCCCGAACTGACGGGACGCCTGAAGCATGCTGCCGGACTCCGCGACGGCAGCGACAATCTGCAAGCTTCGCAAGTCTGGAACAGGTGGCGTCATATCCATAGCTTAAGCAGAAGTCATATTAACATGCAAATTGCCTTCATTATATGAATTATCCTTGTAGGAGAGCCGCATCCGAAAGCAGACTTCGGATCGTCCTAACAATTGAGCAGTCCCGATCCATGAGCGAGCAAGCGGATATTCTGGTGATCGGCCTCGGTGCCATGGGCAGCGCGGCCCTCTATCAACTGGCCAAGCGAGGGGTAAAGGCGGTTGGCCTCGATCGCTTTGCCCCGCCCCACACGATGGGATCCAGCCACGGCGAAACCCGCATCACCCGGCAGGCGGTCGGCGAAGGCCGCGATTACGTGCCCCTGGTGCTGGATACGCACCGGATCTGGCGTGAGCTCGAAGCCGAGACGTCTGCCGAGCTGCTGAACCCATGCGGCCTCGTCGTCATAGCGCCCGGTGTCGGCGAGACGTCGCACCACGGCAAGCCGGATTTCGTCGCGCGCTCGATTGGGGCCGCGCGTGACTTCGGCATCGCGCATGAAGTGATCGACGGGCGAGAGGTGGCTCATCGCTTCCCGCAGTTCCTGAATCTCCAGGGCAACGAGAAGGCCTATTACGAACCCGGCGGAGGGTACGTTTTTCCGGAGCGCTGCATCAAGGCGCAGCTGACGCGCGCGGAGCAGCTCGGCGCAACGATCCGCACGGGAGTCGAGGTTCTCTCGATCGCGCAGCGCGGCCCCGCCGTTCGGGTGGAAACGTCCTCGGGCACATTCGAGGCGGACCAGGTGGTGGTGTCGGCAGGCGGCTGGAATTCCCACCTGCTCGGCGCGCCGTTTGATCGCGTGCTCACGGTGAAGCGGCAGGTGCTGCATTGGTACGAGCTCGACGATACCAGCGCGTATCGCGCCGACGCCCCTGTGTTCATCTGGATGCATGGCGCGACGGATGTCGACTACCTCTACGGCTTCCCGCCGCTGCCTGGCGATCGTCGTCTCAAGGTCGCGACCGAGCAGTACGAGACCAACACGACGGCCGACGCCATCGACCGCACCGTCGATCCCGCGGAATCGGTTGAAATGTACCGGAAGCACGTCGCGGGGCGGCTCGCCGGCGCCACGCCGCGCGTCGCGCAGGCGGCTGCCTGCATCTACACGGTGACGCCCGATCGGGGCTTCATCATCGACCGCCATCCCGACCAGGACCGGATTTGTGTCGTCTCGGCGTGCTCGGGCCACGGCTTCAAGCACTCGGCAGGTATCGGCAACGTCGTCGCCGGGATGGTGACCGGCGGTCGAAGCGCGATCGAC
Source organism: Bradyrhizobium sp. 2TAF36 (assembly GCF_052114925.1). NCBI lineage: Bacteria > Pseudomonadati > Pseudomonadota > Alphaproteobacteria > Hyphomicrobiales > Nitrobacteraceae > Bradyrhizobium > Bradyrhizobium sp. 2TAF36. The sequence continues at coordinate 73,554 of NZ_JBFRFR010000012.1, forward strand.
CTCAGCCCATTCTCCATCTCCCGTTTTTCGTGACGTTTGGCACGAGCCTTGTATCTTGAACAAGCGCGCTCAACGCGCGTCGTGATCACAATCCTGGAGGCGTCATCCGATGAGAGACATTGTCCGTTCCATGATGACAGGCATCGCGGCGCTGCTGATGCTTGGCAGTGCCCAAGCCGCCGATGGCGTCGATGCCATCAAGCAGCGCGGCACGTTGAATGTCGGCGTCAAGGCTGACTACAAGCCCTTCGGCTTCCGCGATCCCACGGGAAACGTGGTCGGCATCGAGCCGGATCTCGCCGCAGACATTGCCAAACGCCTCGGCGTCAAACTCGAACTCGTTCCGGTCGCGGCCTCCAACAGGATCGAATTTCTTCAGCAGGGAAAGGTCGACCTGCTGATCGCGACCATGTCGGACAGGCCGGAACGCCGTCGCGTGGTTCAAGCCATCGAGCCGCTGTACTATTCGGACTATGTGAACATCCTTCTCAACAAGAAGTCCGGCATCAAGGACTGGGCCGAGCTCAAGGGAAAACCCGTCTGTGCAACGTCGGGGGCCTGGTACAACAAGGACGTTGCCAAATCCTACGGCCCCGAAATCGTTGCGTTTGACGGCTCGGAGAAGCCTCTGTTCGCCATGAAGCAGGGCAACTGCATCGGCTATGTCTACGATCAGACCTTCCTGCAAGGCAAGCTGCTCGAGGACGAGTGGAAGGCGGACTACGACTTGCCCCTGAAAGGTATTTTGCCATCGCCATGGATGATCGCTGTCRCGCTCGATAATTCCAGCCTTCAGAAGCTGCTCGAAGATATGACAAAGGACTGGATGAAGACCGGCTTCATCGTGGCAGCGGAAAAGAAGTGGGGCATTACGCCGACCGAGTATTCGCTGCTCATGCACGAGCAATACAAGGACAAATAGACGCGCAGAGCGGAGCGCCAGATCCGTCTTGCGCTCCGAACAGGTCGAGCCAATGCACTGATACGAGGCATCGCCTCAACAGTTTGGTGTCGCGCAAAATGCACGAAATCGGCGACTGGTTTCAACGGCTCTACGAAACGACGGGGCTGAATTTCTCCGTATTCTACGATGCCTACGATTGGGACCGCTATTTCGGCGGGCTCAAGATGACGTTGCTTCTGAGTGTCACGACCATCCTGCTGAGCCTGATCATCGGCGCGGTCGGCGCCTTGCTGCAAGGCAGTCCGTCCATGCTGCTGCGGTTGCCCGTCAATGCTTTCGTGGTGGTGTTCCGCAACACGCCGCCGCTGGTCCAGATCTTCTTTTTCTATTTCGGCCTCGGCACCATGCTCCCGGCCGTCGAGGCGGCAGGCATGCGCGTTCCGCTGCTGAGCAACGTCCAATGGGCCATCATTTCTCTGTCGCTGTTCGCGGGCGCCTTCAACGTCGAAATCTTCCGCTCAGGCATCGAGGCGGTGCCGAGGACGACGCTGGAAGCCGCGGAGGCGCTCGGATACACGCGCCTTAAGGCTTACGTCCATATCGTCCTTCCGCTGGCCATTCGCGTCTGCCTTCCCGCACTGAACAACAACCTCGTCAACCTGCTCAAGACGACCACCCTCGCCTACGCGATCGCCGTTCCCGAGACGCTGTATGCGGTCAAGCAGGTCTGGTCGGAATCGCAGAACGTCTTCGAAATGATGGTCGTATTGCTGGCGACCTACGGCATCCTTGTCGGCGTCCTCGTCTGGCTGATGCATCGCTGGGAGCGAGCGATGCGCATCCCGGGATACGCCCGATGAAAGGCGCCCAGCCCGAGCACAGGCTTGCCGTCCTTCTGCCGTATCGTCCCGTGCCGACCCGGATGTCCGTTCGGATCGGCCCGCTGGCCGCCGCGATCCTCGGTTTCTGCGCCATCATGGCCGCGTCCACCGCGTGGGCGCAGACCGGACCGGCGGTGCTGTCCCCGCTGCAAGTCATTGTGAAGTGGTCGCCGCTGCTGCTGCGCGGGTTCGCCTTCAACATCCTGATCTCCCTGCTGGCCATGCTGCTGGGGACCATCGCCGGGCTTGGCCTGGGTCTGGGGTTGTTGTCGGAGTTTCGACCGCTCGCCGCCGTCAGCTGGCTCCTGACTCAATTCTTCCGCAACGCACCCTGGCTGGTGCTGCTGTTCTTCGTCATGTTTCTGGTGCCCTTCCAGGTCACCCTCTTCAAGACGACCATCCCCTTGCCGGACTGGATCAAGGCGACGGTGGGCTTCGCATTGCCGGTCATGGCGAACGTCGCCGAGGTCGTGCGCGGTGCCGTCCGCTCCATTCCGTCGACGCAATGGGAGGCGGCGGAATCGCTCTCGTTCACGCGGCGCCAGACGATGTGGCTGATCATGCTGCCACAGTGCATCAAGCGCATGCTGCCGCCCTGGATGAACGTCTATGCGCTGGTCGCGATGTCGACGGTGCTGGCATCGATCGTCGGTGTTTCGGAAATGCTCACCCTGACTGCGCAGGTGCATGCCGCCGAAGGCGGCAGGCCGGAGCTGTTCGCTCCGCTCTACGGTTTCGCGCTGCTGTGTTTCTTTCTCTACTGTTATCCGATCAACCTCTGGACCGCGCGTCTCGAGCGTCGGTTCCGCATACGCTGAGGGAGCAGTGCATGGCCACGAGCTGGACTCCGGATCAGCCCATCGTCCAATGCGTCGACGTCAGAAAGTCGTTCGGAGCTCTCGAGGTCCTGAAAGGCATCAGCCTGTCGGTCAAAAAGAGCGAGGTGATCTGTATCATCGGCCCGTCCGGATCAGGGAAATCCACGCTGATCCGCTGCATCAATGCCCTTCAGCCGATCTCGTCCGGCAGCATTCAGATCGAAGGCATCGAGGTGTCCGATCCCAGGCTCGACAAGCTGGCGCTGCGCCGCAAGGTCGGGATGGTCTTCCAGCAGTACAATCTTTTCCCGCACAAGACCGCGCTCCAGAACGTGATGATGGCGCCGATCCATGTTCTCGGCCAGAAGCGTGCCGAGGTCGAAGCGCGCGCCCGGGCGCTGCTTGCCAAGGTTCGGCTCGCGGGGAAGGAGGATACCTATCCCGGCGAGCTCTCCGGCGGACAGCAGCAGCGCGTGGCCATCGCCCGCTCGCTGGCGATGCGACCGGACATCATGCTGTTCGACGAAGTTACGGCCGCCCTCGATCCGGAAACGGTCAAGGAGGTCCTGGTCACCATCCGGGAGCTTGCCGAGGATGGCATGACATGCCTCCTCGTCACCCATGAGATGAACTTCGCGCGTGAGGTCGCCGATCACGTCTACTTCACCGACCGCGGTGTGATCGTCGAGCACGGGCCGCCGGAAGCCTTGTTTACGGCGGCCAAGGACGAGCGAACGCAGCGGTTTCTGTCGCAGGTCCTCTGAGTTCGCCGGCGCGCCGCCCTTCGGCGCCCCTGGGCAGGAGGCGCTACTTCCCCGCCGCCTTGCGCAGCGCCTCGTTGATGCGGTCCTGCCAGCCGGGACCGCCCTGCTGGAAGAACTCCAGCACGTCCTGGTCGATGCGCAGCGTGACCTGCTCCTTGATTCCCGGCGCCACGTTCGGCTTCGGTGGCGCCACGGCGACCTTGGCGGTCACCTTCTTGAACGCCGCCTCGGCCTCCGACCGCGCATCGCCAAGCGTGCGCGGCCGCCTCGGTTGATCCGTCATGTCCTAGATTCCCTCAAACAGAGCCGTCGAAAGATACCGCTCGGAGAAGGACGGCACTATAGCCAGAATGGTTTTTCCCGCAGCTTCCGGCCGCTTGCCGATCTGGAGCGCAGCTGCGATCGCCGCGCCCGAGGAGATGCCGCCGGGAATGCCCTCATGCCGCGCCAGCGCCCGGGTGGTCTCGATCGCGGTCGTCGAGTTGATCTTCACGATCTCGTCAATCACCGAGCGGTCGAGGATGTCGGGCACGAAGCCGGCGCCGATGCCCTGGATCTTGTGCGGCGTGTGCTGGCCGCCTGAGAGCACCGGGCTTTCCTCCGGCTCGACCGCCACCACCCGCAAGGACGGCTTGCGTGGCTTGAGCACCTGGCCGACGCCGGTGATGGTACCGCCGGTGCCGACGCCGGCGACGAAGATATCGACGTTGCCGCCGGTGTCGTTCCAGATCTCCTCGGCGGTGGTACGGCGGTGCACCTCGGGATTGGCGAGGTTCTTGAACTGCTGCGGCATGACCGAATTCGGTGTCGTCTTCAGGAGCTCCTCGGCGGTCGCGATCGCGCCCTTCATGCCCTGTGCCGCCGGCGTCAGCACCAGCTCTGCGCCGAGAAAGGCGAGCATCTTGCGCCGCTCGATCGACATCGATTCCGGCATCACCAGCTTGAGCCGGTAACCGCGCGAGGCCGCGACAAAGGCGAGCGCGATGCCGGTGTTACCCGAGGTCGGCTCGATCAGCACGGTGTCAGGCTTGACGATGCCGGCCTTCTCCATCGCGATGATCATGGCCGCGCCGATGCGATCCTTCACGCTCGCGGCGGGATTGAAATATTCAAGTTTTGCCAAAATCGTCGCGTTGACGCCGTGCATGCCCGGCAGCCGCTGCAAGCGCACGATCGGCGTGTCGCCAAAGGCCTCGACGATCGAAGAGTAGATCCGGCCGCGGCCGGGCTGGTGCGCTGCACCCGTGTTGGACGATGCGTCCATGATGAACTCCCTGTGACGACAATTTCTGTTTCTGCAGCGTCTCTTGCGCAGTAACGGACAGCTTGGGACGACACGCAAGCGACAATGCGGCACATGTTAAATACGCTGCATCGCAAAATCGCGTGAGCTGTAATTATCAGAAAACCAACGCATTTGTGTTGCGACCTCGTCAACTGATTCGGTCTATGTTAGACTTAGGTCTCAAAGCAGAGAGGTCACCACGATGTCAGCAGTCGCTGAAGTGTTGTCGACCGTCGCACATCACCGCGCCCCGCGTTGCAGCGAGTTGCCGACCTGCGCCGTCTGCGCCGACTCGATGGTCGCCGCCGAAGCATCCGCCTACATCTCCGACCATATGATCAGCTATCTCTGGACCTGCGACAATTGCGGCTACGGCTTCGTGACCAAGCACGCCGTCAAGCAGCGGATCGTCTGCAACTGACTAGCGCGGGGCGATGTCGCCCCTCGCCCAGTCCTGGCGCGTACGCTGGTAGAACTCGTCGAACGTCCCGTGTGCGATCGCGTCCCTGATGCCCTGCATCAGGAACTGGTAGTAGGCGATATTGATCTCGGAGAGCAGCATGGCTCCCAGCGTCTCGCCCGCCTTGACGAGATGATGCAGGTAGGCGCGCGCGTAGTTGCGCGCCGACGGCCAGGAACTCTCTTCGTCGAGCGGACGCGGATCGTCGGCGTGGCGCGCGTTGCGCAAATTGACCTGGCCGAAGCGCGTGAAGGCAACGCCATGACGGCCATTGCGCGTCGGCATCACGCAATCGAACATGTCGATGCCGCGCTTGACCGCTTCGAGGATGTCATCGGGCGTGCCGACGCCCATCAGGTAGCGCGGCCGCTCTCTCGGCAGCATCGGTGCGGTCTCGTCGATCATCGCCAGCATGACCGCCTGTGGCTCGCCGACGGCAAGACCGCCGATCGCATAGCCGTGGAAACCGATTGCAACGAGGCCTTCGGCGCTGGCGTGACGAAGCTGCGGCACGTCGCCGCCCTGCACGATACCGAACAGCATGTAGCCGTCCGGCGCACTCTCGAAGGCGCGCTTGCTTCGCTCGGCCCAGCGCAGCGACAGCCGCATCGCCCGTTCGATGTCGTCCCGCTCGGCCGGCAGCCGCACGCATTCGTCCATCTGCATGGCAATGTCGGAGCCTAGGAAGCGCTGCACCTCGATCGAGCGCTCCGGTGACAGCTCGACCTTGGCGCCGTCGATATGCGAACGGAATGTGACGGCGTTCTCGGTGACCTTGCGCAGGTCCGACAGCGACATCACCTGGAAGCCGCCGGAATCCGTCAGCATCGGCCCGTTCCAGCCGGTGAACCGCTGCAGGCCGCCGAGCGCCGAGATCCGCTCGGCGCCGGGACGCAGCATCAGATGATAGGTGTTGCCGAGCACGATGTCGGCGCCGGCCTCGCGCACCTCGCGCCAGTGCATGCCCTTCATGGCGCCGGCGGTTCCGACCGGCATGAAGGCCGGCGTCCGCACCACGCCATGCGGCGTGGTCAGGCGCCCGGTGCGCGCGGCGCCATCGGTGGCGAGCAGCTCGAAGTGATTGGGTAGACCGGTGTCAGGAAGATTCATGGTCGTGCTTATTGCGTGTCGGAAGAGGCTGATCAACCCGCTCGGACCACGCCAGAGCCGGCTTGTGGCTCAGAGCGGGACACATTTGACGCCGACTTGATCGCCCGGCGCGCTTGCCAAACAAAACGATACAGTGTAGTTTTTGCGCGGGGCTGGACGAGATGCCGCGGTGAATTTTGCCGGCGGCAGTATTTGTGTGATCGCCAGCCACCGACAATGCCCTCCGCTTCATGTTCGACCGAAATGTCCGGCCCCTCGCGCGGCTGGATCAGACAGACAGGCGTCCGCCTGACCGGATTCCTGGTTCTGGTATGCAGCTTGGCACTCGGCGCCTGCACCTCCCTGCCCCGCACGCCCTATACGGCCGCTGAGGCCAGCACGTCGCGCGTGCTCGATATCGACGGCTTGCGCCGCTACGCCGACGAGCCCGTCACGAAATTCAGCTTCGAGAAGGACACCAGCACCGCGACGAAGTCCTATCTGGCGCTTTCCGGCGGCGGCGCCGATGGCGCCTATGGCGTCGGCGTGCTGAGCGGCTGGACCGCTGCCAGAACCCGTCCCACCTTCTCGGTCGTCTCGGGCGTGAGCACCGGCGGCCTGATCGCGCCCTTTGCGTTCCTCGGCTCGCAGTATGATGACACGCTGAGGGAGGTCTACACCAGCGGCATCGCGGAGAGCCTCCTGAACGATCCCAGCATCATGCGTGTGCTGTTCGGGTCCGGCCTGTTCGGCAACACGCGGCTGCGCGAGCTCGTCGCCCGCTATGTCGGGCCGGAGATCATGGCGCAGGTCGCGCGTGAAAATGCCAAGGGCCGAAAGCTGCTGGTGGTGACCACCGATCTCGACACCCAGCGGACCGCCATCTGGGACATGGGCAAGATCGCAGCGGTCGGAACACCCGAGGCGCTAAAACTGTTTCGCGACGTGATGGCGGCTTCCGCCAGCATTCCCCTGGTGTTTCCGCCCATCATGATCGACGCCGAAGGYCAGGGCCGCAGATTTCAGGAGATGCATGTCGACGGCGGCGTGACCGCGCCGGTGCTGACGCTGCCGGAAGCCCTGCTCTCCCAGGACCGCCTGCCCGGCAACGCGCGGATGAACATCTACATCCTCGTCAACAAGAAGATCGAACGCAATTTCGAGCTCGTGTCCAACAGCACCATCGACGTCGCCTCGCGCAGCCTGTCGTCGATCACCCAGTCGCAGACGCGCTCGATCATCTTCTCGACCTATGATTTCGCCAAGCGCAACAATCTCGGCTTCCACCTCTCCTACATCGCGCGCGATTACCCCGCGCCGCCTTCGGAAGGGTTCGACACCGCCTATATGCGGGCGCTGTATCAGTACGGATACGAGAAGGCTGCCTCCGGCCAGGCCTGGACTTCGAAGCTGCCGTGATCTCTCGTGACGGAACGAGACCGTGCCGAAACCGTTGACGATACGGCCAATTCGGCCAGATTCGCGATGACGCCCCCGCTCCTGCGCGATATAGAGCGAATGACGACGATTAGAAGCGCGCAGGAATCATTGGGCATGGGATTGACTGCGACCAGGACAAAGCCGGCAACGCCACGGCGCGAGGTGCCGAAATCACGCGGCGGCCGCCCGACGAAAACCGCTGCGATCGAGCGCGATCAGCGGCTGATCGAGGTCGCCACCCGCCTGTTCCTGGATCGCGGCTTCGACGCGACCTCGCTCGACGCGGTCGCGGAAGCCGCTCGGGTCAGCAAACCCACCGTCTATTCCCGTTACGGGGACAAGCGCGGCCTGTTTGCCGCCGTGCTGAGGCGCGAAATCGCGCGCTGGCTTGCGCCGCTATCGGCAGCCGCCGAGACGCAGCTCTCCAGCGCCTCGGACATTTCCGTCGAGCAGCGGCTGGTCGAGATCGGGCGCGAGATGCTGACCTTCACCTGCGGGCCCGATGCCGTCGCATTCAGCCGTATGATGACGTCGCAGGCCATCAACTTCCCCGACATCGCCAAGCTCGGCAAGGAGGAAGGCTGGCTGAAGGCCGTCGCCACCACGGCCCGCTTCTTCGACCGTCTGGTGGCGCAGGGCGCACTCGACGTCGACGACACCACGATCGCGGCAGAGGTGTTCCTCGACGTCGTCGTCGGTCACACCCACCGCCTGGCGACGTTCGGCACGGCGCTGGAATTGAAGGCCGCCGAGAAGCGCATGCGCGCGGCGATCAAGCTGTTCCTGGCCGGCGCGCTGGGACCCGCGGACCGCATCCAGAGCGCCGCAAAGGGCACACAGCGGCGGCGCCCGTCCCGCTGACAATTCCGTGAGGTTGCGACGTTTCCCCCTGGAGGTTACGCCCGCGTCGTTGACCAAAACAAAACGATACGGTATGGTTTAGTTATAAGCGATACGGACCGCTTTTTCACCAGCCCCAAAGGGGTCCGTACCGCCCAAGATCGCCGTGCCGGGTCCAGCCCGCTGCGACGCTCCGCGGCCGGCCGATGCCCAAGGTCGGCCGCGAATTCTTTACGATCATCCGGCACACTCGCTGGCCGAGGGTTTCGAGCATGACGACAGCCAAACGATTGACCTTGCGATTACTTGCGATCGCCTTGCCCGCGCTGCTTCTTGCCGCGCCGGCGCGGGCCATCGTCACCACGGGCACGCCGACCGCGCTTCACGGCGACACAGATGGTGATGCCGAGGCAGACCGCCAAGCGGTCAGCCGCGAAATCGAACGATTCCGCAGCTCGTCGATCTCGATCAGCCAGGCCATGGCGATTGCGGAAGCCCGTCATGCCGGCGCCACGACGGCGGATGTGAGTTTCGACGGAGCCTCCGGCGTGCCGGTTTACCGGGTGAAGACCCTGCACAACGACCGCATCTGGCGCCACACCATCAACGCCGCAACCGGCGAGCTCGTCGGCGGCGAAGCCGCCCTCCCCCTCGCCGAACTCGATCTCGACGACCGCAGCAACCTCGCAGCGCTCGGTGCCATCAAGCACCGCCTTGCGGATGCCGTGCACGTCGCCGAACGTGCGGCCTCGGGCAAGGCGATCAGCGGCGGACTGGTGCGCGAACGCGGCCGGCTGAATTTCGCGATCGTCGTCATCAGCGGCGACAACCTCAAGGAGGTCATCCTGGAGCCGCCGGGCGCCCGGACGAAATAGCGGCGGCCACAATCCCGCCGAAAAGCCATTGACGGGCGCGAAACTCTCCCGCATAAGTCGCCGCCATGTTCACGACCACCAAACGCACGACTAAAACCACCACGGCCTTCGGGGCCCGGGGAGGCGTGCGCGCGTAGGTCGTCGACTTAAACGCAATCCACTCTACCGAAGCTCCGACCTCTGGTCCGGGGCTTTTTTGTTGTCTTCAGCTCAATGCAATGGAGGAGAATGTGAGTAACGATCCCGTCGTCGCGATTGTCGGCGTCACCGGTGCGGTGGGCGCCGAATTCATCGCCACCATGGACGACCCCAACGTGCCGCTGGTGATCCCCGAGATCAACGCCAACCGCATCCGCGACCACAAGGGCATCATCGCGAACCCGAACTGCGCCGCCATCACCGCGCTGGTGCCGCTCTGGCCGATCCACCAGAAGAACGGCATCAAGCGCGTCATCATCTCGACCTACCAGGCGGCCTCCGGCGCCGGCGCCGCCGCGATGGACGAGCTCGTCGAGTCCACCCGCGCCAATCTCAACGGGCAGGTCTATACGCCCAAGGTCATGCCGCACCCCTACGCCTTCAATCTCTTCAACCACAACACGGCCGTCGATCCTGAAACCGGCTACAACGACGAAGAGACCAAGGTCATCAAGGAAACCCGCAAGATCTTCGAGGACGAGAAGATCGCGATCGGCGTCACCTGCGTCCGCGTGCCGGTGCTGCGCGCCCATTGCGAGGCCATCACCTTCGAATGCGAGAAGCCGATCAGCGAGGACCAGGTCCGTGCCATCATGGCGCAGGCGCCCGGCGTGAAGCTCGTCGACGACCGCGTGAAGAACTACTTCCCGATGCCGATCGACGCTTCGGGCCAAGACGACGTCCTGGTCGGCCGCATCCGCAAGGATCTCAGCGATCCCTCAGGGCATTCGATCTCGATGTTCGTGGCGGCGGACCAGCTGCTCAAGGGCGCCGCGCTGAACGCAGTGCAGATCGCGGAGCTCTTGCCGCAGCGCGTGATGGCGTAACGCAAGGTGCCGTAGGGTGGGCAAAGGCGCGCAAGCGCCGTGCCCACCACTTCTCTCGCGCATTTAAGAAAGATGGTGGGCACGCTTCGCTTTGCCCACCCTACGGCGCCGAAATTAGTCGCGCGCCCGAAACAACAAGCACGCATCCCCGTACGAATAGAACCGGTATCCTTTCGCGATCGCGTGCGCGTAAGCCCGCTGCATCGCCTCGAGCCCGGAGAACGCCGACACCAGCATGAACAGCGTCGACTTCGGCAAATGGAAATTGGTCAGCAGGATATCGACGGCACGGAAGCGATAGCCGGGGGTGATGAAGATCGACGTCTCGGCCGCGAACGGCTGGATGGTGCCGTCCTCGCCGGCCGCGCTTTCGAGCAGCCGTAGTGACGTCGTGCCGACGGCGATGATGCGCCCGCCATTCTGCCGTGCGGTGTTGAGCCGCTCCGCCGTCTCGGCCGAGATYGTCCCCCACTCAGCATGCATCTTGTGGCCTTCGGTGTCGTCCACCTTCACCGGCAGAAACGTTCCGGCACCGACGTGCAGCGTGACGCGGTTGATGCCGACGCCGCGGTCGCGCAGCGCCTGCTCCAGCGCCGGGGTGAAATGCAGGCCCGCGGTAGGCGCGGCGACGGCGCCTTCGTTCGCAGCAAACATGGTCTGGTAGTCCGCGAGATCCTGATCGTCGGGCGTGCGCTTCGAAGCGATATAGGGCGGCAGCGGCGGGCTGCCGAGATCTTCGATCGCCTGATCCAGCGCCGGGCCGTGAAACGAGAATGACAGTGTCACTTCACCATCGGTGCCCTTGGCCTCGACCTCGGCGTCGAGATGGCCGAGCAGGCAAACCTTGCCCTCGTTGCCGAAGCGGATGCGGTCGCCTGCCACGAGCTTTTTTGCCGGCTTGACCAGTGCCTGCCAGCGCGAGCCGTCGAGGCGCTTGATCAGCGTCGCCTCGATCTTGGGCTCGGTCTCGCGGCCGATGCGGCGGCCCTTGAGCTGCGCCGCGATCACCTTGGTGTCGTTGACGACGAGCTGGTCGCCCGCCTTCAGCCATTGCGGCAGCTCGGAAATGAGCTGGTCGCGCAGCGCGCCACCTTCCACGACCAGCATCTTCGCGGAGTCGCGTGGGCTCGCCGGGCGCAACGCGATGCGCTCGGCGGGCAGATCGAAATCGAAGAGATCAGTGCGCATGTCGGGCTCAGCGCCACGCAGTCAGACCCTCATGGTGAGGAGGCGCGTAGCGCCGTCTCGAACCATGAAGGCCGAGCCGCAACAGCGGGGCCTTCATCCTTCGAGGCGCGCGTTCCGCGCTCCTCAGGATGAGGGTTGAGCGGTTACTCCGCGTCCGCGGCCATCCGCGCCTTGACGATCTTGTCGGGGTTCTGGACGGGCTCGCCGCGCTTGATCTTGTCGACGTTCTCCATGCCCTCGGTGACCTTGCCCCACACCGTGTACTGGTTGTCGAGGAAGCGGGCGTCGTCGAAGACGATGAAGAACTGGCTGTCGCCGGAATCGGGGCTGGCGGCGCGGGCCATCGAGGTGACGCCGCGCACGTGCGGTTCCTTGTTGAACTCGGCCTTCAGCTTCTTGCCGGAGCCGCCGGTGCCGGTGCCCTGCGGGCAGCCGGTCTGCGCCATGAAGCCCTCGATCACGCGGTGGAACACGATGCCGTCGTAAAAGCCCTCGCGGACCAGTTCCTTGATGCGCGCGACGTGGCCAGGCGCGAGATCGGGCCGCATCTCGATGGTAACGGGGCCCTGCGTGGTCTCGAGGATCAGGGTGTTTTCGGTGACGCTCATGCTCGTCTCTCTTGCGTTGGGGGTGAAGTCTTCCGGTTACGGAACTGGATCGCGAATGGACGTCCCGCGGCGGCGCCAGCCATTGCATCGGTAAATGGCATCGGCGTGCAGCGTTGCAGCGCCTCCATCACCGCGACCCGGTATTGCAGCCGGTCATTGTCGGAGGCCTCCGCGGATTCATAGGTAATCCTCGGATGGCCCAGAATGTTTCCGGCCCGGTTAAAGCTCACGACGACGGTGATGTCGATAGGGCGAGCCTTGCTGGGCGGCGGCGGCTTCCAGCAGGTCCGCAAGTGCAGGAAGATGTCCTGGATGGTGTTGACCTCTGCGTCTCCGGCGGCCGCGCCGGAAACGCCTGAAAGCAGCAGCGCGGCAGYCAGCAGAAGCCTATTGCCACAGCGCGCCATGGCCCCATCCTATTTGATGTCGGAAGCGACTTGGACCTTCACCATCTTGTCGGGATCGGTGACGGCACCGCCGGCCGAACCGGGCGGTGCCTTCTTCAGCTTGTCGACGACGTCCATGCCCTGCACGACCTCGCCGATCACGGTGTACTGGTTATCCAGGCTGCCGCCGTCCGCGAACATGATGAAGAACTGCGAGTTGGCGCTGTCGACGCTGTCGCCGCGCCGCGCCATCCCGACGATACCGCGGGCGAAATGAACCTTGGAGAATTCCTGCTTCAGGTTCGGATATTTCGAGCCGCCGGTGCCGTTGAATTTCTCGCCATCGCCGGTCTGGGCCATGAAGCCGTCCATCACGCGATGGAAGGGCACGTTGTTGTAATAGCCCTCGCGCGCGAGCTGCTTGATGCGCTCGGCATGCTGGGGCGCAATGTCGTTCCGCAGCTTGATGACGATGCGGCCCTTGGTGGTATCGATGACGATGGCGTTGGCCTTGTCGAGGTTCGCTGGCAGCTGCTGCGCCACCGCCGGGACCGCACTGAAGAGCGCGGCAAAGATCGTGGCAAGAATTGCGAGACGACGGATCATGAGAACTCCGGATCAGGTAGGACGAAGAATTGCGCCGTTATCCGGCGAATTTGGCCTTGAGCAGGTTGGCGACGAGCGGCGGCACGAAGGTCGAGATATCTCCGCCCATGGCCGCGATTTGACGCACCAACGTGCCGGTAATTGGGCGGACGGCCGGAGAGGCCGGCAGGAACACGGTTTGGACGTCGGGCGCCATGGCGCCGTTCATCCCGGCGAGTTGCATCTCGTAGTCGAGGTCGGTGCCATCGCGCAGACCCCGAATCATGACAGTCGCGCCGTGCCTGCGTGCCGCGGTGACCGCAAGATCGTCGTAGGTCACGGCCTCGAGCGTGCAGCCGACCTGGGCCGCAACCGGCCCGCAGACGTCATGGAGCATCTTGAGCCGCTCCTCGGTTGAGAACAGCGGCTTCTTGCCGGGATGGACCCCGATCGCGACCACGAGCCGATCGCACAGGGGGACACTGTTCCGGACCACGTCCAGATGGCCGTTGGTGATGGGGTCAAAGGAACCCGGATAGAAGGCGATACGCGGCATGTCCCCGTCCTACCGCGCCCGGCCCGGCCCGGCAAGCCAGACGGGTTCCCTGCCGGTTTTTCGGCGGCGCCGAGTCGGAATTCCCCGAATTGTTTCGTCCTCGGGACGGCCATGAAACAAAACGAAGTGCGAACGAAACCATTTCGGGCGTCCGCGAAGACGTCCGGAAACTGGCCATGGTTACTAATCCACCCAACGAATGACGGGCCGCACAACTGGGCGTAGCGGCCGCATCACAGGGGACCGTCAATGATCAAGACCATCTCGGCCGTCGCTATTGCTGCGTTTGTTGCCGCCGCTCTCACCGTCCTTCCCGGTTTCGCTCCGTCCGTCGAAGCGAGCGTCCCGCAGCCGCTGGCCAAGAGCGACCGCCTCGATATCCGCACCGTCGGCAAGGACTGCTCGCAGCAGGCCTGGCCGAACTTCGAGGCGTCCTGCCTGCGCCAGGCCGGCACCAAGGCCAACATCCGCGAGGCCCGCCTCGTGACCGCCGACCGGACCCCGTAGTCGAACCTGTCAGCTTCGCGTCATATAAACCCCGAGATAAATCCCATGGATATTTGCGACGTCCCGTCGCAGACTGTCTGATATTCGCGCCCGTCGGAATGGCCCGGCGGGCGCGATCCCATCGGGGGGTCGACCTTGTCCAGTACGCCCGCAGTCGTTTCCGGCCATCACCCTGACCCTCTGCCAATTGCCATGACCATGGGCGCCCTCGGGGTGGTCTATGGCGATATCGGCACCAGCCCCCTCTACGCCCTGAAGGAAGCCGCCAAGGCGGCCGCCCATGGCGCTACGCTGACTCCCGAAGCTGTCCTGGGCGTTGCCTCGCTGATCCTCTGGGCCCTGCTGCTGATCATCTCGCTGAAATATGCGCTTCTGATCCTGCGCGCGGACAATCGCGGCGAAGGCGGCATCGTCGCGCTGCTGGCGCTGCTCCACGCCCGCCACGCCCAGTCCGGCACCTGGCGCGCGCATCTCCTGGTGGTCGGCCTCGTCGGCGCCGCCCTACTCTATGGCGACGGCGCGATCACCCCGGCCATCTCGGTGCTCTCAGCCATCGAAGGCCTCAAGGTCGATGCGCCCTCGCTCGCGCCGGTCGTCGTGCCCATCACCGTCGCCATCCTGATCGGGCTGTTCATGATCCAGAAGCAGGGCACGGGCTTCATCGGCCGCATCTTCGGGCCGGTGATGCTGGCCTGGTTCTTCGTGCTGGCCGCGCTCGGCGTCCACGGCATCGTCAAGGCCCCGGCCGTGCTCGCGGCACTGAGCCCGCTCTATGCCTTCAACTTCCTGATCCACCAGGACTTCCACATCTCCTTCGCGATCCTCGGCGCCGCCTTCCTGGCGGTGACCGGCGGCGAAGCCATGTACGCCGACATGGGGCATTTCGGCCGCTTCCCGATCCGGCTCGCCTGGTTCGCGATCTGCCTGCCCGCGTTGGTGCTGAACTATTTTGGGCAGGCCGCGCTGCTGATCACCGATCCCGCGATGATCGAGAACCCCTTCTTTCAGCTCTGCCCGGACGCCCTGCACTATCCGCTGGTCGCCTTCTCGGCGCTCGCGACCGTGATCGCCTCGCAGGCGATCATCTCCGGCGTGTTCTCGCTGACCCAGCAATCGATCCAGCTCGGCTTCCTGCCGCGCATGCAGATCCGCCACACCACGAGCCATGCGATGGGCCAGATCTACGTGCCGCTGGTGAACTGGCTGCTCGCTGCCGCAACGCTCGGCGCGGTCCTGAGCTTCGGCACCTCGGAAGCGCTCGCCGGCGCCTACGGCATCGCGGTGTCGCTGCTGGCGCAGCGGCGTGAAGCTGGTCGAAGCGGCGCGCGCGAAGCTGCGCCAGCCCGAGGAGGACCTGATCGAGACCGCGGTCAACAAGTGCCGCGCCAGACTGCCCGGGACCGCCGTCTTCCTGGCATCCGCGCCGCGCGGCGTGCCGCTGGCGCTGACGCAATTCGTCAAGCACAACCACGTGCTGCATGAGCGCATCGTCCTCGTCACCGTGCTGATCGAGGAATCCCCGCACATCACCGATGAAGACCGCGCCGAGGTGATCGAGATCATCCCCGGTATCACTCGCGTGGTCCTGCATTACGGTTTCATGCAGAATCCGACGATCTATGCCGGCCTGACGCTCGCCTGCCGCCAGGGCAAGCTGCCCGGCATCGACCTCTCCGACATCACCTACTATGTCGGCCGCGAGACCATTATCCCTAGCGAGGACATCCCGGGCATGTGGGTCTGGCGCGAAGGCCTGTTCGCCTTCCTCCAGCGCAACGCCGAACGCTCCGCCGCGTTCTTCGGCGTGCCGACCAGGCAGGTGGTGGAGTTCGGGACCGAGCTGGAGATCTGATCGTCGTGCGGATCGCCCGTTCAGGGCAAGGCAGGCTTCGCACCACGCGTCTCGATGAGATGCCGATCACCGACAGGTAGAGCTCGTCACGCCCGCTTACCCGGGAGTGTGCGACATTCGCGCGCACCTCAATCTTGTCTGGCCCATCACCAGACATACGCAGCAACAAATTCCAATGTTTTGTCGATCAGTTAGCTTCGCTTTTTTAGAAGTTCTAAGAATGCCTCCAATTATGACGTTTCGAGTGATTCAAAATTTGTCCAACTCGACGCTCGCAATCTCGCCATCTAACACGCGCGAGGGTGCGAAGTCGCGTGAGGTCAGAAGGATCATCCCGCCGGCGCGGCGATCGCCGGATGGGGCGCTGACATGGAATGCGATGGACACGGCCTGCGTGGTCGTGCGGACTATTTTTTAAGGAACACTTTCAAGAGCACAGCCAGCGCACTCACACTGGGCTGCTTGCTGATGGCCGTCACGCCGGTGAACGCGCAGAACACTGGCCAATCCGGTGCATCCGCGTTGCCGCCGGTGACGGTCGACGCACCCGTTCAGCGCGCGCAACGTCCGGTCCAGGTCCGGCGCAACGCATCGGCGCGGCGCAGTGCGAGCCAGCGGTCCGCTCAACAGGCCAACCGTTCGACAGTACAGCCGGAGCCCCAAGCGCTGGTGGGAACAGCAGCGCGCGTCAACGCCGGCACCAACGGGTTCGTCGCCACCCGCGCCTCCGGCGCCACCAAGACGGATGCGCCGATCATGTCGACGCCGGCATCGATCGCCGTCATCACTCGCGACGAAATGAATGTGCGGCGCGCCCAGAGCGTCCGCGACCTCTTGCGCTACGCGCCAGGAATCTATTTCAGCAACGATACCGATTTCCGCTTTCAGAACGTCAGCGCGCGCGGCTTCAGCCTCGAAACATATCTGGACGGGCTGCGGCTCCAGGGCGGACCGTTCGGTGCGCCGCGGGTCGATCCCTATTTGCTCGAGCGCGCCGAGGTGATCACCGGGCCGGCATCAATTCTCTACGGCGCCGCCTCGCCCGGCGGCATCCTCAACCTCGTCAGCAAGCGCCCGACTGAAAATCCGTTCGGAGAAGTCTCCCTGCAAACCGGCTCGTTCAACCGGATCCAGGGCGCCTTCGATGTCGGCGGCCCCGTCGACAAGGACAAGACGCTGCTCTACCGCGTCACCGGTATCGGCCTCAACGCCGACACCCAGGTCGACAATATCGGCGAGCAAAGATTTTCGATCGCGCCGGCCTGGACGTGGCGTCCGAGTATCGACACCACCATCACCTTCCTGACGAGCTACCGGCAGGACCCGAAGGGTGGTGCCTTCGCGCTCTTGCCGATCCAGGGCACGCTGGTGCCGGGGACGTTCGGGCAGATCCCGCGCAATTTCTTTGCCGGCGATCTCAACTACGAGACTCTCAAATACAAGCAGGCAACCGCCGGCTACGAGTTCGAGCATCGTTTCGACGACGTCTTCACGGTGCGCCAGAACGTACGCTACCTGCACAATGAGCTCAGCTATGTCGAAGTGCAGCCCGGCGGGTTCACGACGACGGGCGCGGGCGGCACGCTCCGGCTGGTCGACGGCCGCACGATCAACCGGAGCTACTTCTCGACCAACGAGAACCTCGACACATTCGCTGCCGACAACCAGCTCCAGGCCAAGTTCAACATGGGACCGTTGCAGCACACGGTGCTTGCCGGCCTCGACTACCAGCGGTTCGACTTCAACAATCTCGCCCGTTTCGCGGCCACCAACACGCTCGACATCCTGGCGCCGAATTACACGCAGAACATCGCCGTCCCCACGGCGCTCTTCCAGAACCTCGACCAGCACCTGTCGCAGCGCGGCCTCTACGTCCAGGACGAGGCCAGGCTCGGCCGGCTCACCGTCCTCGGCGGAGTCCGCTACGACTGGGCCGAGGGTAATACCTTGGCGCAGAACACCGGCGTTCGCGTCCTGAACGACGACCAGAAGCCAACCGGCCGCATTGGCGCGATCTACAATTTCGACAACGGCATTGCGCCCTATGTCAGCTACTCGACCTCGTTCCAGCCGACCTCGGTCGGCACGAACGGCCAACCGTTCAAGCCGACCACCGGCGAGCAGTATGAAGGCGGCGTGAAGTATCAGCCGGTCGGGACCAATCTGATGTTCACTGCCGCGGTCTACGATCTCAAGCAGCAGAACGTGGCAACGGTCATCAGCGGCCCCGGCATTCCCGCCAACACCACGGCGCAGGTTGGCGAGGTCAGCTCGCGCGGGTTCGAAGGATCCGTCGTCGGCAGCCCCCTGCCCGGCCTGAGCCTGCGCGGGCAGTACTCCTATCTCGACAACCGGATCAGCTCGCCCCAGGACGTGAATTTCGGCAAGCGGCTCGCCAACGTCCCGATGCACACCGCCTCGCTCTGGGCCAACTATCTGGTGCAGGGCGGTCCGGCGACCGGTTTCGGCTTCGGCGGCGGCGTCCGCTACGTCCACGACATGTACACGACCAACGCCAACAATCTGACGGTTCCGACCATCGTGCCGGGCGTCTTCCTGCCCGCCGCCACCGTTCCGTCCAGCACGGTGTTCGATGCGGTGCTGTCCTATGATTTCGGGATGCGGTATCAGCAGTGGAAGGGCCTCAGTGCGGCGGTGAACGTCAACAACGTGTTCGACAAGACCTATGTCTCGTTATGCACGGCCGGCAGCTGCCGCTGGGCGCTGGGGCGCACGGTGCTGGCGACGCTGACCTACCGGTGGTGAGGGGATGACAGCACAGTCAGTCAAATGGTGTTCGCTGGTCCACAAATGGACCAGCCTGGTCTGCACGCTATTCCTCCTGATGCTTTGCATCACCGGGCTCCCACTGATCTTTCATGACGAGATCGACGAGCTCTTCAAGTCAGAAGCCTCGGCCCGAGAGCTCCCGGCGGATACTCCGCAGGCTCCGCTAAGCCGGCTGGTCGACGCCGCCAAGGCGCGCTATCCGCAGCGCTATCTCCAGGTGCTCGGCTGGGACGACGATCGCGCTAACGTCGTCAACGTATTCCTCTCGGCTACGCCCGAAGCTCCCCCCGGCCAACGTTTCCTGAAGCTGTCATTCGATTCCAGAACCGCCGAATTGATCGGCGAAGACACGCAGCAGGGCGGCCTGATGAGCGCCATCCGCATGTTCCACCGCGACATGTTCTTGGGGTTGCCGGGTGAACTGTTTCTCGGCGTCATGGGCCTGCTGTTTGTCATCGCGATCGTTTCCGGCATCATGCTCTACGCGCCCTTCATGCGCCGGCTCAACTTCGGCACGGTGCGTCGTATCGGCGCGTCGCGGGTCAAATGGCTCGACCTGCACAATCTGATCGGCGGAGTGACTCTCATATGGCTGCTTGCCGTCGGCGTCACCGGTGTCATCAACACGATATCGTTGCCGCTGTTCTCCGCCTGGCGCGCGGACGTGATGCCGGAGCTGATCGCGCCGCACTTGGGCAAGCCGCCGCTTGCGAAATGGGCCGACGTCGACGACGTCACGGCCGCAGCACGTCGGGCGCTCGACGGCAACACGCCGGCCAGCATCATCTTTCCGACGGTCGCACGGTTCGGGACACCACGGCACTTCATCGTCTGGACCAAGGGCACGACGCCGATCACCTCGCGCCTGTTCACGCCCGCGATGCTCGACGCCGAAACCGGGCAGCTCGTCACCGCGCGTGGCCTGCCGTGGTATCTCAGGGCGTTGCAGGTATCGCGCCCGCTTCATTTCGGGGACTACGGCAGCCTGCCGCTGAAGATCATCTGGGCGCTGTTCGATCTTGCCGCCATCGTCGTGCTTGCCAGCGGCGTCTATCTCTGGCTCGGCAAGCGCAAATCACCTCGCTTCACCACGCGCGCGCAGGACGGGCCGCCTGTCGTAGCGACATCCGGGATCCGTCCATGAAGCGCGAGCGCCACACCATGGACGAGATCTTTCGCTGGCCGCTCCTGCTCGGGGGGCTCATCCTTGTCGGGCTGGCGTCGGCGCTGTTCGGCGACGATGGCTGGGACGCGCTGTCCTGGGCAGCACTGGCAATTCCGCTGGCCGTGCTCGGCTGGAAGGCATCGCGCCAGCCGCATCTTCCAGGATCATAGGCCGGACACCGGCGCGTTGTGCCGTGCCGGACCTATCCGGTTGATTGCAACCGTCAACGGAGACGACACCTGACGGGATCGGCTCGATCTACGAACCGTTCCCATTCTCGCCGTTCCCGCTATCGGCCTCTTCCGTGATGTGCTCGACCGAGACGACGTGCTCGTCCTCGGCGGTGTCGAACACGATCACGCCCTGGGTCGAGCGGCCGGCGACGCGGATGCCTTCGACCGGGCAGCGGATCAGCTGGCCCTTGTCCGTGACCAGCATGATCTGGTCGGCGTCTTCCACCGGGAACGAGGCCACCAGGTTGCCGTTGCGGTTGTTGACGCTCATGGCGACGATGCCTTTGCCGCCGCGGCCAGTGGTGCGGTACTCGTAGGACGAGGTCCGCTTGCCGTAGCCGTTGACGGAGACGGTGAGCACGACCTGCTCGGCCGCCGACATCTCGACATAGCGCTCCTGCGGGAGCTGGAAGCTGCCGGAGGTCGTCTCTTCGGCCTCGGCATCCGCCGGAGCCTCGTCGACCACGGCTTCGCCGGCCACCGCACGGCGCATCTTCAAATAGGCCGAACGTTCGTCCGAGGTGGTCTCCATGTGGCGCAAGATGGCCAGCGAGATCACCTTGTCGCCCTCGGCAAGCGCAATGCCGCGCACGCCCATGGAAGTGCGGCCGGTAAACACGCGCACGTCGGGCACGGGGAAGCGGATGCACTGGCCGCCGGCGCCGGTCAAAAGCACGTCGTCGCGCTCGGTGCAGATCTGCACGTCCACGATCGCTTCATTCTCGTCCAGCTTCATGGCGATGATGCCGGAGCGGCGGACGTCGACGAAGTCGGACAGCTTGTTGCGCCGGACGTTGCCGCCGGTGGTGGCGAACATCACGTCGAGGTTGCCCCAGGTCGATTCATCCTCCGGCAGCGGCATGATGGTGGTGATGCGCTCGCCCTGCTCCAGCGGCAGGATGTTGATCAGCGCCTTGCCGCGCGCGTTCGGCGCGGCCATCGGCAGGCGCCAGACCTTCTCCTTGTAGACCTGGCCGCGCGAGGAGAAGAACAGCACCGGCGTATGCGTGGAGGCCACGAACAGGCGGCTGACGAAATCCTCGTCGCGGGTCTGCATGCCGGCGCGGCCCTTGCCGCCGCGGCGCTGCGCCCGGTAGGCCGACAGCGGCACGCGCTTGACGTAGCCGGCGTGGGAGACGGTGACGACCATGTCCTCGCGCTGGATCAGGTCCTCGTCCTCGACCTCGCCTTCCTGCTCGATGATCACGGTGCGGCGCGGGGTCGCGAACTCGGCCTTCACCTCGGCAAGCTCGGTCTTGATAATGCCCAGCACGCGCGCGCGCGAGCGCAGGATGTCGAGATAGTCGGCGATCTCGCCGGCGAGCTTGTCGAGCTCGTCGCGGATTTCGTCGCGGCCGAGCGCGGTGAGGCGCTGAAGGCGCAGGTCGAGAATGGCCCTCGCCTGCTCCATCGACAGCCGGATCGTGCCGTCCTCGCTGATGCGGTGACGCGGATCGTCGATCAGCGTCAGCATGTCCTCGACGTCCCGTGCCGGCCAGTCGCGCGCCATCAGGGTGTCGCGGGCAGTGGTCGGGTCGGGCGAGGTCCGGATGACGCGGATCATCTCGTCGATATTGGCGACCGCGATCGCCAGACCGACCAGGATGTGGGCGCGATCGCGCGCCTTGGCGAGCAGGAACTTGGTACGCCGCGTGACGACCCGCTCGCGGAAGTCAACGAAGATCGCCAGCAGATCCTTCAGATGCATGATCCGCGGACGGCCGCTGTCGAGCGCCACCATGTTGACGCCGAAGCTCGTCTGCAGCGGCGTGAATCGGTACAGCTGATTGAGCACCACATCCGGCACGGCGTCGCGCTTCAATTCGATCACGACACGGTAGCCGTCGCGGTCGGATTCATCGCGCAGGTCGCCGATGCCCTCGATCTTCTTTTCCTTGACCAGCTCGGCGATGCGCTCGACCATCGTCGCCTTGTTCACCTGGTAGGGAATCTCGGTGATGATGATCGCCTCGCGCTCCTTGCGGATGGTCTCGATCGCGACCTTGCCGCGCATGACGATGGAGCCGCGACCGAGGTGGTAGGCGGCGCGGATGCCCGCGCGTCCGAGAATGACGCCGCCGGTCGGGAAATCCGGTCCCGGAACGATGTTGATGAGTTCCTCGATGGTGAGCGCAGGATTGTCGATCAACGCGACGCAGGCGTCGATGACCTCGCCGAGATTGTGCGGCGGGATGTTGGTGGCCATGCCGACCGCGATGCCGCCCGCCCCGTTGACCAGGAGGTTCGGGAACTTGGCCGGCAGGACCGACGGCTCGGTTTCGTTGTTGTCGTAGTTCGGCTGGAAGTCGACGGTGTCCTTGTCGATGTCGGCCAGCAGAGCCAACGCCACCTTCGTCAGTCGCGCTTCGGTGTACCGATAGGCGGCCGGGGGATCGCCGTCGACCGAGCCGAAATTGCCCTGGCCGTCGATGAGCGGCACGCGCATCGAGAAGTCCTGCGCCATCCGGACCATGGCGTCGTAGATCGACTGGTCGCCATGCGGATGGTATTTACCGATGACGTCACCGACCACGCGCGCCGACTTGACGTACTTCTTGTCGGGCGTGTGCCCCTGCTCGTTCATCGAGTAGAGGATGCGACGATGAACCGGCTTCAACCCGTCGCGCGCATCGGGCAGCGCACGCGCCACGATCACGCTCATCGCGTAATCGAGGTAGGACTTCTTCATCTCCTCGTAGATGGAAACGGGACGAATGTCCGAGGGTTGCGCCGGCTGGTCGCCGGGCTTGTTGTCGTCGTCAGCCAAGGGGAAATCCGGTGAGATTTTATCTGGGAATCATATAGCGCATCGCCCCCCTGATAACCACCCTTGCGAGGTCTGGGGAAGCGGTTTTTCCGACTGTTTTTCCAGAGACTTACGAGCTCAGCACCACTGCCTCGAGGGAAGCCGGAATGAGCCGCATGGAACCACGTCCTAGGCTCCGAAAATCACCCGGTGCATGATCCGTCCAGGCACCAGCGTGAACAGCCCGGCAATCACGAGCGCGCCGACGAACGTCATGATCATGATGCGCCGGTGATCGGCGACCCGATGGGTGTGCGCCCGCCACACCGCGAGCGGTAGCATCACCAGCGTGAAGATCGACAGGAGATGGATCGGGCTGAACGGCCCGACCAGGCGGATCTGATGGATCCAGAACGACGAGGCCGCCACCACCGCCATCAGCGCCACCCAGATCCAGCCGATCGTCCGGTGCGGCAGCGTGCCTTTGGGGGCGGCAAACTGAACGAGGCCGAGCACGAAGGCGGCCATGGCGGCAAAGGCGTGCAGCGGGATCGCTGGAGCGGCCTCAAGCAGCGGCGCAACGCTCATGCAGGGCTTTCTCCGATCGACGGCCGACCCATGTAAATAGGATTAACATCAAGTTAATATCATTCACATCACGCCTCGTCAAAGGCCTGAGGCAGCACACGCAAAAACCGAGCTTTGCCCATCAATTGGTAAGGAATCCTGTCGTTCTAGGCGAGCAAGGTGACATCAGGGGCGAAGCGCCCCCGCCCGCCTCAGAACGGGATATCGTCGTCCATGTCGCTGTTGCGGCCACCACCACCGCCGCCGCCGGCGGCAACGGCACGGCGCGGCGYGCTGCTGACGGGACCGGAGGAGCCGAAATCGCCGCCCGGCTCGTCGCCGAAGCTGCCGCCTCCACCGCCGCCGCGGCCGTCGAGCATCGTCAGGGTCGAGTTGAAGCCCTGGAGCACGACCTCGGTGGAGTACTTCTCGGCGCCGCTCTGGTCGGTCCATTTGCGGGTCTGGAGCGCGCCCTCGATGTAAACCTTCGCGCCCTTCTTCAGGTACTGCTCGGCGACCTTGCAGAGCCCTTCATTGAAGATCACGACGCGATGCCACTCGGTCTTTTCCTTGCGCTCGCCGCTATTCTTGTCGCGCCAGGTCTCCGAGGTGGCGATGCTCAAATTCGCGATCGGCCGCCCGTCCTGGGTGCGGCGGATTTCGGGATCCTTGCCGAGATTTCCAACCAGAATGACCTTGTTGACGCTTCCCGCCATCGCCGCTCTCCACTCCGAATGCCACTGAATTTTAGAAGGCCCGGGACGCGCCCGCGTCCTCTGCAACCTGTTGACGCGACCCTATACGCTTGCGCGGACGGATCGGCCCGTCACCCCTCCACTTATCCCCACATATAGCACCCCTGGCCGGCTCGTTCCAGATTTGTTCTTATGACACCCCTCACCTTGTTGCGTTGGCAAGACGACACCGCGTTGCACAAAGACGGCCTGCGCCAAATGGAATTTCCCCGAATTCCTGAGGACGGCGAAACAGCTTAACATTCATCAAGTTAGAAGCAGTTCAGATGCCGCCCGACTGTTGCATTCCGGAGACGGACTCCGCCTCCCGCCTAAGCTACGCTTGGCTCGGAATTAGATTCTTATTGGCGTTGCGCCTGATCAACCGCTTCGGGGACTTCGAGAAGCGGACCGAAACTGGGGGAGACTGCAATGAATAAGATTTTGATTGGTACTATTGGTGCAATCGCGTTGGGGCTGTCGGCTCCCGCAAGCGCGGCAGATCTCGCTGCGCGTCCCTACACCAAGGCTCCGGCACCGATGATCGCGACCATCTACGACTGGAGCGGCTTCTACATCGGTATCAACGGCGGCGGCGGCACCAGTCACAAGTGCTGGGACGTCGATATCGGCGGTGGCGTTCTCGTAGGCGAAGGCTGCCACAACGCGACCGGCGGCACGGTCGGCGGCCAGGTCGGCTACCGCTGGCAGTCAGCCAACTGGGTGTTCGGCTTCGAAGGCCAGGGCAACTGGGCCGATTTCTCGGGTGACAACATCAGTGCGATCAGCGGCCTGCGCGATCGTTCGAAGATCAACGCGTTCGGCCTGATTACCGGTCAGGTCGGTTACGCCTGGAACAACGTCCTGGTCTACGTGAAGGGCGGCGGCGCCGTCGTCAGCGATCGCTACCGCAGCTTCGACGTCGCCAGCGGCCTCGAGTTCGACCGGGCCAACGAGACCCGTTGGGGCGGCACCGTGGGTGCGGGCGTCGAGTTCGGATTCGCCCCGAACTGGACCGTGGGTTTCGAATACGACCACATCTTCCTCGGCAACCGCACCATCAGCTTCACCGGATCCGGCAATTTCGCCCCGCTCGGCGTCGCCACACGCTCCGATCGCATCAGCCAGGACGTCGATATCGGCCTCGTCCGCGTGAACTATCGCTGGGGCGGCCCGCTGATCGCAAGATACTGACATCTCTCTGGGATCGCTTGGAGATCAAAGGCCGGCCTCGCGCCGGCCTTTTTGCGTGGGCAATGGGAATTATAGGTCAGTCACCGTTACGTTTTGCGATTATTGTGGCTTTTAGGAGACACAACTTGCGGCTTTGCTGATGTAAGCACGACATCAGTTGGACCACGGCGTCCGATGTCCTTCCGAACGCACGGAAGGCAAAAACAGAAACCGGGACTGGGATTAGTTTGAAAATGAAGAAGGTTTTGTTGGCTTCGGCCTGTTTGTTCGCTCTCGCTGCTCCGGCTTCGGCCGCTGATCTCGCGGCGCGCCCCTACACCAAGGCTCCGGTGGCGGTGGCCTCGGTCTACAACTGGACCGGCTTCTACCTCGGTATCGTCGGCGGCGGCGCCTGGGAAAACGGTTCCGGCGACCCGAAGATGAAGGGTGGCTTCGTCGGCGGCACCGCCGGCTACAACTGGCAGACCGGCAACGTCGTGTTCGGCGTCGAGGCTGATGGTTCCTGGGCTGACGTCAGCGCTTCGGCGACCGGCGCCACTGTTGTTCCCGGCTTCGGCGTTGTGACCGCAACGGCGAGCTCGAAGACCGATGCCATGGGCACCGTGCGCGGCCGTATCGGCTACGCCGTCAATCAGGTCCTGTTCTACGGCACCGGCGGCTACGCCTGGATCGACAACAAGATCAGCCTCTCCGCTCTCGGCTTGACCGCGTCGGACAGCAAGTGGCACTCCGGCTGGACCGTTGGTGCGGGCGTCGAGGCGTTCTTCGCTCCGCAGTGGTCGGTCAAGGGCGAGTACCTCTATCGCAGCCTCGGCGGCGAGACCTACTTCTCGGGCGCCCTGCCCACCGGCACGCTCAACTTCCACACCGTGCAGGTCGGCGTGAACTATCACTTCGGGGGCCCGGTGGTCGCGAAGTACTGAGCTTCGCTTCCAACGCACCGCGTTACGAAAGGCCGGCCTTGCGCCGGCCTTTTTGTTTTCGCGCGTACCGATCCAGGCCTACCGATTCCCAACGTTTTCGGGGAGAGCTGTGGCATCCCGGTGACACAACCTTCGGCTTCAATGGTGTAGAGCGATGACATCGGTTGGGTCATTGGGTCGGCCGTTTTTCGCCGACAAAGAGAAACGAAACTGGGGAATTGAAATGAAGAAGGTTTTGCTGGCCTCGGCCAGTCTGTTCGCACTCAGCGCGTTGGCTCCCGCCTCGGCGGCCGATTTGGCGGCCCGTCCCTACACCAAGGCGCCCATTGCTGTGGCCTCGATCTACAACTGGTCCGGCTTCTACCTCGGCATCAACGGCGGCGGCGCTTCGAGCCGCAACTGCTGGGATGTCAATAATATCTTCGGCGTTGCGGGTCCGGACACGGCTGAAGGCTGTCACAATGCGACAGGCGGCGTCGTCGGCGGCCAGATCGGTTATCGCTGGCAGTCGGCCAACTGGGTGTTCGGCCTTGAAGCCCAGGGCGACTGGGCCAACCTGAAGGGTTCGAATACGAGCTTGGTGCTTGCCCCGCCCCCGCTGGTCAACCAGACCAAGATCGATGGGATTGGCTTGTTCACCGGCCAGGTCGGCTATGCCTGGAACAACGTGCTCTGGTACGTGAAGGGCGGCGCGGCCGTCACGCACGCCAAGTACAACGGTCTAATCGGCGGCGTTGTCCTCGACAGCGCAAGCGAGACGCGCTGGGGCGGCGCGGTCGGCACCGGCCTCGAATTCGGTTTCGCGCCGAACTGGTCCGTTGCGATCGAATACGACCATCTGTTCATGGGCCGCCGCAATGTCAGCTTTACGTTTATCGGTTTCAACGACCGCATCGACCGTATCAAGCAGGACGTCGATATGGGCACCGTTCGCCTGAACTACACCTTCGGCGGCCCGGTCGTGGCGAAGTACTAAGCTTCGCCTCCGACGCCATCGCGTTACGAAAGGCCGGCCTTGCGCCGGCCTTTTTGTTTTCGCGCGTACGGCATGAGCGTTTGCGGACAAGTTCCATTTTTCGGCGCGCTGTGACCCTCCGGTGACAGACTGTCGCACCTCGAAGGTTGTATCGAAGATCGCAACAACTTTGGCCTTGGGGGGTCCGTCTTGAACAAGTTTATGCTTGCCGCCGCCGGCATCGTCGCGATGACCACGTCCGTTTCGGCGGCCGATCTGGCGGCGAGGCCCTACACCAAAGCTCCTGCCCCGATGATCGGCACGGTCTACGATTGGAGCGGCTTCTACATCGGCGCCAACGGTGGTGGCGGCTGGAGCCATAATTGCTGGGACATCGTCACCAACATCCTCGGTGCGCCGGTCACTCCCCCCGCGTCGGAGGGCTGCCACACCGCGACCGGCGGCGTGGCTGGCGGCCAGGCCGGCTTTCGCTGGCAAAGCGCGTCGTGGGTGTTCGGCGTGGAAGGCCAGGGCGACTGGGCTCACCTTAGCGGCTCCAATGGACCGAGCCTGGCTGCCGGCGGCGTCGGCTCAGACCGCTCGAAGATCAACGCCTTCGGTCTCGTGACCGGCCAGGTCGGCTACGCCTGGAGCAATGTGCTGTTCTACGCGAAGGGTGGTGCGATGGTTGTGAGCGACAAATACGAGGGCTTCACCACCGCCACCGGCTTCGTGTTCGACAGGACGAATGAAACGCGCTGGGGCGGAGCGGTTGGTGCTGGCCTCGATTTCGGCGTAACGCTCAACATCGTGGTCGGCGTCGATTATGTGCACGGCTTCATGGGATCGCGCGACAACCGCTTTACGTTCAACAACGGCACGTTCTCGCGCGCCGATCGAATCCGCCAGGACGTTGACATTGCAACGGCCCGCGTCAGTTACAGGTTCGGCGGCCCCCTCATCGCCAAATACTGATCTTCGCCTCCGACGCCATCGCGTTACGAAAGGCCGGCCTTGCGCCGGCCTTTTTGTTTTCGCGCGAGGGTGCACCCAACCGTCTTGGAGTCGTGAGGCGCGCGCAAGGCGTCCGCGAATGGTTTTGGCGAGTTGGGGACGTGACATGAAGACGTGGATGCTGGCTGCGGTCAGCCTGTTCGCACTTGGCGCGGTCGCGCCGGCTACCGCCGCCGATCTCCCGATCTACAAGGCACCGGCGGCCGCCGTTCCCCTCTACGACTGGAGCGGCATCTATGTCGGCATCAACGGCGGCGGCGGGCTGCTGAGGCGTGACCCGCGCGCTCGGCGTCGCTGTCGATCCGGCCGTTGGCGAAGGCTGTCACAATGCGGGCGGTGGCACGATCGGCGGACAACTCGGCTATCGCTGGCAGAAGTCGCGCTGGGTGTTCGGCATCGAGGGCCAGGGCAACTGGGCCGACTTCAAGGGCAGCAATGTCAGCGTGGCGCTGCCGCTGTTCACCAACCAGACCAAGATCGACAGCTTCGGCCTGTTCACTGGCCAGATGGGCTACGCCGTCAACAACCTGCTCTTCTATGGCAAGGCCGGCGCCGCGGTGGCGCACGACAAGTACGACACCTTCGTCCCCGGCGTCCCGGCCGCGGTGTTCAACAGCGTCAACCAGACCCGCTGGGGCTACACCATCGGCATCGGCGTGGAATGGGGCTTTGCCGAGAACTGGTCGGTCGGCGGCGAGTACAACCATGTCTTCCTCGGCCATCACAGCGCCGACTTCGCAACGCTCGTCGGCGGCTTCGCCCCGCGCACCGACCGGATYGGCCAGGATATCGACATGGGCCTGATCCGCATCAATTACCGCTGGGGCGGCCCGGTCGTCGCCAAATACTGAGACCAAGCTTCCCTCAGGAACCTCCAAGTCCTGATCATGTGCGGATTGCCCCAAATCCGCATTCAAACGCGAACGAAGGGCTGGCCTCGCGCCGGCCCTTCGCATGTTCCGGGGGCCCTGCTCCTGCCAGATGCCGCCAGCGCGCCAACAATCCGTTGACGATTCGCACACGCCACTGGAAATCCGTCCCCGTTCTTCCTACGTTCGCTGCCATACCCATCGGCGCCGATCCCGGTTCCGGGCGACGCGCGCCTTTTTTGTTGGCGCGATCGCGCACCTTTGGGATTCCTTGAGGGCAACTCGGATGGATGAAGTGATCAAGGCGAAGCGCCAACAGCAGAACGCGGGATCCAGCCTGCGCGCAATTACGATTCGTGGCGCGCGCGAGCACAACCTCAAGAATGTCGACGTCGAGATTCCCCGCGACAAGCTGGTGGTGTTCACCGGGCTGTCAGGCTCCGGCAAATCCTCGCTCGCCTTCGACACCATCTATGCGGAGGGCCAGCGCCGCTACGTCGAATCGCTGTCGGCCTATGCGCGCCAGTTCCTGGAGATGATGCAGAAGCCTGATGTCGACCAGATCGACGGCCTGTCGCCGGCGATCTCGATCGAGCAGAAGACGACCTCGAAGAACCCGCGTTCGACCGTCGGCACCGTCACCGAGATCTACGACTACATGCGCCTGCTCTGGGCGCGCGTCGGCGTGCCCTATTCGCCCGCCACGGGTCTGCCGATCGAGAGCCAGACCGTCTCGCAGATGGTCGACCGCGTGCTGGCGCTGCCCGAAGGCACCCGCCTCTATCTGCTCGCCCCGGTCGTGCGCGGCCGCAAGGGCGAGTACCGCAAGGAACTCGCCGAATGGCTCAAGAAGGGTTTTCAGCGCGTCAAGATCGACGGCACCTTCCATGAGCTCGCGGAGGCGCCGACGCTCGACAAGAAATTTCCGCACGACATCGACGTCGTGGTCGACCGCATCGTGGTGCGCGCCGACATCGGCCAGCGCCTCGCCGAAAGCTTTGAGACCGCGCTGAAGCTCGCGGAGGGCCTCGCCGTCGTCGAGTTCGCCGATGCGCCTGCAGCGGCTGCGCCCGTCGAGGAGAAGAAGAAGACCGCAAAAATCCACGACAAGAGCGGGCCTGAGCGCATCCTGTTCTCGGAAAAATTCGCTTGCCCCGTCACCGGCTTCACGATTCCGGAGATCGAGCCGCGCCTATTCTCGTTCAACAATCCCTACGGCGCCTGCCCGGCCTGCGGCGGCCTCGGCGTCGAGCAGCATGTCGACGAGGACCTCGTCATCCCCGACAAGGAGCTCGCCATCGGCAAGGGCGCGATCGCGCCCTGGGCCAAGTCGTCATCGCCTTACTATATTCAGACGCTGACGGCGCTCGGCAAGCACTACAAGTTCACCCTGACCACCAAATGGAAGGATCTGCCGAAGAAGACGCAGAACGCGATCCTCCTTGGCTCGGGCGAGGACGAGATCAAGTTCTCCTACGAGGACGGCGTCCGCTCCTACGACACCAAGAAGCCGTTCGAGGGCGTCATCACCAACATCAACCGCCGCTATCGCGAGACCGAGAGCGAGTGGGCGCGCGAGGAGCTCGCAAAATATTTCCACGACGTCCCCTGCGAAGGCTGCAAGGGTTTCCGGCTGAAGCCCGAGGCGCTCTGCGTCAAGATCGGCGGCAAGCATATCGGCGAGATCTCGGAGCTGTCGGTCAGGAAGGCCGGCGAATGGTTCGAGACCGTGCCCGAGGCGCTGAACACGCAGCAGAACGAGATCGCCGGCCGCATCCTCAAGGAGATTCGCGAGCGCCTCACCTTCCTGCTCGACGTCGGCCTCAACTACCTCACTCTGTCCCGCTCCTCCGGCACGCTGTCCGGCGGCGAGAGCCAGCGCATCCGCCTCGCCTCGCAGATCGGCTCGGGACTGACTGGCGTGCTCTACGTGCTGGACGAGCCCTCGATCGGCCTGCACCAGCGCGACAACGCCCGCCTGCTCGATACGCTGAAGCGCCTGCGCGACCTCGGCAACACCGTGATCGTGGTCGAGCATGACGAGGACGCGATCCTGCTTGCCGACTACGTCCTCGACATCGGGCCCGGCGCCGGCATGCATGGCGGCAACATCGTCGCCGAAGGCACGCCCGCCGAGATCATGCGCAACCCGAAATCGCTCACCGGCAAATATCTCACCGGCGAGCTCGAGGTCGAGGTGCCGGAGCGGCGCCCGCCGAACCATCGCCGCACCATCAAGGTGGTCAACGCGCGCGGCAACAACCTTAAGAACGTCACGGCCGAGATTCCGCTGGGCCTGTTCACGGCCGTCACCGGCGTCTCCGGCGGCGGCAAGTCGACGCTGCTGATCGACACGCTCTACAAGGCCATCGCCCGCAAGCTGAACAACGCTAGCGAAGGCGCCGCACCCCACGATCGCATCGAGGGCCTCGAGCACATCGACAAGATCATCGACATCGACCAGTCGCCGATCGGCCGCACCCCGCGCTCGAACCCCGCGACCTATACCGGCGCCTTCACGCCGATCCGCGAATGGTTCGCCGGCCTGCCCGAAGCGAAGGCGCGCGGCTACGAGCCCGGCCGCTTCTCCTTCAACGTCAAGGGCGGCCGCTGCGAGGCCTGCCAGGGCGACGGCGTCATCAAGATCGAGATGCACTTCCTGCCCGACGTCTACGTCACCTGCGACGTCTGCAAGGGCAAGCGTTACAACCGCGAGACGCTGGAGGTCCTGTTCAAGGGCAAGAGCATCGCCGACGTGCTCGACATGACCGTCGAGGAAGCCGCCGACTTCTTCAAGGCGGTGCCGCGCGTGCGCGAGACCTTCCAGACCCTGCACCGCGTCGGGCTCGATTACATCCATGTCGGCCAGCAGGCGACGACCCTGTCGGGCGGCGAAGCCCAGCGCGTCAAGCTCGCGAAGGAGCTGTCGAAGCGCGCCACCGGCCGCACGCTCTACATCCTGGACGAGCCGACCACCGGCCTGCACTTCCACGACGTCAAGAAGCTGCTTGAGGTGCTGCACGAGCTCGTCGCACAGGGCAACACGGTCGTCGTCATCGAGCACAATCTCGAAGTCATCAAGACGGCCGACTGGGTCATCGACCTCGGCCCCGAAGGCGGCGACGGCGGCGGCGAGATCGTCGCCTGGGGCCCGCCGGAGGACATCGCGAAAGCGCCGCGGAGCTACACGGGGAAGTTTCTGGAGCCGGTGCTGAAGAAGGCACGGAAGCCGAAGCGGAGGAGCACGAGCGAGGCGGCGGAGTAGAGTTCATTCCGCCTCGTCCGCGGGATCATCGGGGAAAGGCTGCAAGTGTCCGCGATGCCCAGCCGCACCTACATGCTCTTCCGCAAGGCAATCCTCGCCGAGCAGCAGGTAACCTGCATCTACGAGGGGCGTTATCGCGAGCTCTGCCCCCACATCATCGGCACCAACAAGATGGGTGAGGAAGCCGTCCTCGCCTGGCAATTTGGCGGCGAGAGCAGCGGACCGCTGCCGCAATGGCGATGCCTGAAGCTCGCCAATATCACCAACGCCCGCACGCGCGATGGCCCCTGGCACGAGGGCGGCTCTCACCGGACTACTCAGACCTGCGTCAGCAACATCRATCTCGACATCAATGTTCACGTGCGCAGGTTGCGGTGACGCACATGCGTCCCACGGCTGACGGGCTTGCCGGCCATGATCGCAGGGTTGATTTCAATGCGCTCGTGTCGCATGGGTGTCCTCGAATTCTTCTAAATAATAGCCGCCACGTCTCGTTTGTCAGCGAACTCCAAAACCTCCTCCATGCACTACTCCCTCGCCATCTTCGATCTCGACGGCACACTGGCCGACAGCTTTCCGTGGTTCCTGCGCACCATCAACGATGTCGCCGATCGCTTCAATTTTCGCCGCGTCGCGGATGACGAAATCGAAGCGCTGCGACATGCCTCGTCGCGCGAGATCCTCGCCCGGCTCGAGGTGCCGCTGTGGAAGCTGCCGGCGATCGCGCGGCATGCGCGGCGGCTGAAGGCGGAGGCGGCGGCGGAGATTCCCCTATTCGCCGGCGTCGAGACGATGCTGCAGACGCTGGCCGGGAACGGCGTGCAGCTCGCGCTGGTGACGTCGGATAGCGAAGCCAATGCGCGCGAGAAGCTCGGCGAGTCCGCCGCCCTGTTCGCGCATTTCGACTGCGCGGCGTCGCTGTTCGGCAAGCCCGCGAAATTCCGCCGCGTGATCCGGCGCGCGGGCGTGGAGCCAGGCCGCGTGATCGCGATCGGCGACGAGGTCCGCGACATCGAGGCGGCGCGCGCGGTAGGGATTGCCTGCGGCGCGGTGAGTTGGGGCTACGCCGCGCCGGCGGCGCTGCGGGCGCTTGCGCCCGATCACATGTTCGCGCAGATGGATGAGATCGCAGACGTGGTCTGCCGGATTTCGCTCAAGGCCTGATCCGCAATCGGCCCCCCCGGCCCAAGGAGACGGTGATGACACTCTCGGACGCAGCCCGCCTCAAACTCCTGGAGCCGCCGGTCGGCAAGGTGCGCGTGGTGCTCGACACCGACACCTACAACGAGATCGACGATCAGTTCGCGCTGGTGCAGATGCTGCTGTCGAAGGACCGGTTCGACGTCGAGGCGATCTACGCCGCGCCGTTCTTCAACACACGCGCCGACAGTCCCGGCCACGGCATGGRGCTGAGCTACCAGGAAATCCTTCGCCTGCTGGAGCGCCTCAACGTCGCGCCGGACGGCCTCGTCCATCGCGGCGTCACCGACTATGTCGGTCCCGGCAAGACGGCGCAGGCGGCCCCCGCCGTCAACGACCTCGTGGCCCGGGCGCGCGCAGGCTCCCCTGACAATCCGCTCTACGTCATTGCCATCGGCGCCATCAGCAATGTCGCCTCGGCACTGCTCGAGGCCCCCGACATCATCGACCGCGTGGTGGTGGTCTGGCTTGGCGGTCACGCGCTGGAATGGCCGCACACGATCGAGTTCAACCTCAGGCAGGACGTCGGCGGCGCGCAGGTGCTGTTCGACAGCGGCGTGCCGCTCGTGCTCGTGCCATGCAAGGGCGTCACCTCGCACCTTCACAGCACGGTGCCGGAGATCGAGCGCTACGTCGAACCGCATGGCAGCATCGGCGCGTTCCTCGCCATGCGCTTCAAGGACTATTCGTCCGACCATCTGGGCTGGGCCAAGGAGATCTGGGACATGGCGCCGGTCGGCTGGCTTCTCAATCCCGATTGGGCGCCGAGCGTGATCGTGCCGGCTCCGGTTCTCACGGATCAGATCACGTGGAGCATCGATCGCCGGCGGCATCCGATCCGCTACGTGACCTATGTGGATCGCAACCCGATCCTGAAGGACTTTTTCCTGAAGTTGAAGGCGTTTGCCGGATCTAAGAGTGGTTTAGCGCCGTAGCCCGGATGGAGCGAAGCGCAATCCGGGAAAGTGTCCCCGCATTCCGCTTCGCTCCATGCAGGCTACAGATGCTCCGCGCCCCCTACTCCGTCCTACGCAGGAACGCCCCGAACGCGCGCGGGCCGTCGCCGGTCTTGACCTCGCCGATCACCTTCAGCTCGGTGGCATCGATGATGCTCAATGTGTTGCTCTCCCAGCAGGCGACGATGACGCGCTTGCCGTCGGCGGTCACATTGATGCCTTCGGGATAGTCGCCGACATTGATCCGCTTGACCGGCTTCAGCGTCGCCAGGTCGAACACGCTGACGGTGCCGCCATATTGGTCGGTGACGAAGCCGCGCCCTTGCGTCAGCGCCACCGCATAAGGACGCATCCCGACCGGCACGCGGCCGATCTCTTGGCTCGCGGCGATGTCGATCACCGAGACGTCGTTGGAGCCGACATTGGCGGTGTAGGCGCGTTTTCCCTCGGCATCGATGGTGACGCCGAACGGACGGGTCCCGACCTTGATGGTCGCCCTGCGCTCACGCGTCGCGGTATCGACCACCGAGACGCTGTCGTCGTCGCGGTCCGCCGAGAGCAGCAGCCTGCCATCAGGCGTCACCGCGAGGCCGGACGGGGATGCGCCGACCGCGATGCTGGCCGTGATACTGCGCGAGGCCGTATCGATCACCCGCACTGCCGCCGCATACCAGTCCGCGACGTAGACCGTCTTGCCATCGGGCGTCACGGCAATGCCGAGCGGCCCGCCGCCGACCTCGATCCGCCCCGAGACCTGCCGCGTTGCGGCGTCGACCACGGTCACCGCCTTGGCGTCGGGGCTCGTGACATAGGCAAAGCGCCCATCCGCGCTGACGGCCACGCCGGCCGGCTTGCCGCCGATCGGGATGGTCGCGACGCTGCGCGATGTCGCGAGGTCCACGACCATCAGATCGTCGCTGAGCTGGTTGGTGACGAACGCCTCTTCGGCGGACGCGCTGCCAATACTGGCAGCGCAAAGGCTGGCGGCGAGCGCCGCCAGGATCCGCGCCCGCACGGTCAGCTTCCGCTCTCGATCTTCTTCTTCAGCGCTTCGAGGCCGGCCTGATAGAGCCCCTTCACCGCCTTCACCGCGRCCTCGTCGCTGAGCTCCGGCGGCGGATCGTTGTTGGGGAAGCCGCGGTAGAACGCGCCCGCCCATTCCAGCGTCGCGCCCTTGCCGTCGGCGCTCGGCGTCACCGTCAGCGTCGAGGAATAATTGGTGACCGGCAGCACCTTCACGTCCACCTTGGTGATCCGGTAGGAATAGGTCATCGCGGCAGCGTCGAACTTGTAGAGTTCCTCATCGACGGTGGCGCCTCCCGTCAGGGTCAGCCGCCGCGTCGCTTCGATCTCATTGCCCTTCTCGCCCTCGGTCTTGGTGACAGGCGGCAGCCAGCTCATGTCCTGGAAATTGCCGATCGCGGCCCACACCTTGGCCGGCGGCGCGTTGATCTCGATGGATTCGCGCACCTTCTGCCGGGTCGGCCCATGTGCCCAAGCCGGGCCAAACGCCGCCGTCAAAGCCACCGCGCCCGCGGCAGTCAGCACCGCGCCCATGACCATGCGCCGTCCAATCGTCACCCTCATCTCGTTTCCTCATGCGTCTCGTGGATCGTGCGCGACTTGAGGCGCGCTGCGATCATGGTAGCGCATTTTGCGGCCGTGGGGAGACCTGTTCATGGCGGCGTTGCGGCGCGCGCTCGCGCGTCCCACAACCCCTTGCGCCGCCCGTCGGGCAAAACACCCAATGGGCGGGTCAACCGCACCACGCAGAAATAATTCTCTTTATCCGCATTTCGGATTATCATATAGAAAGCCATCCCACCCCGGGCCGAGGGGCGTTATCGCGATCGTCACGACACGCGGGGTGGGACGTGGTGGACGCAGGCGGCGTCGGCGCGAAGGTGGTTTGCAGGGCGGGCAACCGTGAGCGAACGCCGCGCGCACACGACCGGTGCAGCCTGTGTACGGTAAAACCGTGCCGTCCTGGCGCCCGGAGCCTGTGCGCCAAGTCTTGCGGTGATGTGGCGGCCCGACCGGGCCCGCACATCAGTCATCCGCAAGGCGACGGGGGCAATAGTGCATCRCTCCCCGGGGAGAGCTCGGCATAAGCCGTAAAACCACTGCGCAGGGAAGGCCGGATGTTTGGCTTCACCTRTATGCCACTGTGCAAACTTCGTAGCGCAATTTCCGCACAGTGGACCGCGGGTGCCAGCCGGCACCCGGCCTTCCCCGCGCCCTCGGCACTTTTGGGGGCGATGAATACAGCAGAGCTCGGGCAGATCTTGCCGCGAGGATGCGAATCCGTGCGTGCGATTTGAATTCGAATGCAAAGATAGAAGCTGCTCGCGTGCCCCGGACGCAGCGCAGCGCTTCCCTGGCGATGCGCAGCATCGTCCAGTGCGGCGGTGCGCTGCAGAGCCGGGGCCCATGCATCAGCGAGCGTGTGACTGCGTGAGTCCCTGCTCTGCGCCGCACCGCTACGCGCTGCAGCGCGTCCGGGACACGAGAAGAGCGAGTGCCGTGGGAGCGCGCCCTCGCCTACTCCGCCAGTGTCGCCTCCACGAACCCGCGCGGATCGTCACAGAACTCGCGCATCACCCGGTAATGATCGGTTTGCTCCACCGTCGTCGGCTCCAGGCCGTATTTGCCCAACCGCAACAGTCTCGCGTTTGGATAGGCCATCAGCAGAGGCGCATGGGTTGCCATGATGACCTGGCAGATGCGGGACTCGTCCATGCGTCGCAAGAGCTTCAGGAATTCGATCTGACGCGCCGGCGACAGCGCCGATTCCGGCTCGTCGAAGATGAAGATGCCCTGGCGCTGGCAGCGCTCCTCGAAGAAGCGCAGAAAACCTTCGCCATGGGAATGCGACAGGAAGTCGGGGCCGGCCTGGCCGGCATCACGTGCGGCCTCGTCGAGATATCGCGCGACCGAGAAAAAACTCTCGGCGCGAAAAAACCAGCCGTTGGCGATCTTCGGCAGCCAGCTTGCGCGCAAGGCCCTGGAAAGCTGGCCGCCCATCTTCTCCCGCGCTTCGGAATGGTCGACGGGCATGTAGCCCTTGCCTCCACCCGCATCGTCGTAGCCGGCAAGCGCTGCGATACCCTCGAGGATCGTCGACTTCCCGGTGCCATTCTCTCCGACGATGATCGTGATGGCGGCGTCGAAGTTGAGCTCGAAATCATCCGGGAAGATGGGCAGGCAAAACGGATATGCCTCGCGATCGTGAACTCGCGACGGATCGAGCCAGACCCGCTTCAGATACGGCGCCGGCAGGTTGATGGTGCGATTGCTTCGTCGGCTCATGCTCTGCTTCCAACCCACTCCGGTCGATATTTCGACTGGAACATATCAGGAACACAATCCTCGCGAAAGCAGCACCTGAGAAACATACAGCAACAAAACCCGGCATGCGTCACTTGGACGCAAATTAAAACCTAAGATTGCAGCGAAGAATCGCCTTAAGAAAACGTTGCTGCGAGACAGCTTGCTGGCATGAGGCCAGCCCCCACCCCGCGACCCGGCAATGATTGACGGAAGTCCAGGACCGTAGAGCCGCGAGGAATGCGCGATGGTATCAACGTATTTCAGCTACAACTACATTGCGCACCATCTCAAGCAGTCCCTGACGCGGGTTGAACAGCAACCCGATGTCGCGCGAGAATCCGCCTATTACAAAGCCAACATCGGCAAGGTGCGGACCGTCGATGATCTTATGAAAGATTATCGCCTGTATCATTATGCGATGAAGGCATATGGCCTGGAAGACATGGCCTACGCCAAGGCTTTCATGAAGAAGGTGCTGGAGAGCGACCTCTCCGACCCAAAGAGCTTCGTCAACAAGTTGGTAGACAAGCGCTACCGGGAGTTTGCCGCGGCATTCTCCTTCAATGGCAGTGCCACGCCAGTTGCGCAATCGGGAGACCAGACCGACGAGATGATCGGTCTGTACACGACGACCAAGAAGAGCCAGGTCGATGCGCTTGCCGCAGACTCGAATTACTACAGCGCTGAAATCGGCAAGATCAGCAGTGCAGACCAACTCCTGAACAACGACCGTCTTCGCAACTATGTCTACTCGGCATACGGGATCGATCAAAGCAAGTGGCCGGGTGACACGATAAGTCAGGTCTTGCGCAGCGATCCGTCCGATCCAAATAGCTACGTCAACACCACCTTCGCTTCTCAGTTGACCGGCCTCAACGCCCAGCTTGCTCAAGCCAAATCGGACGCCAGCGCCGCTGATCTAAAGATAACCGGTTACAAGGCCCAACTATCGCAACCGGGCGCCGACGTGACCCAGTTGAACATCCAGATCCTGGTCGAAAAAAGTCACCTGGAGTCATATACGAAAAGCATTTCCAGCCTCAGTGACCAGATAGCGACGATTGGCGGGTTTGTAGACCTGGCCGGCGCGTTCGAGTTCTCGCCCGACGGGTCGCTTCCGTCAGGCGTGTCCGCCCAGACTGCCGCAAATGTCGCGATCACGAAAAAGCGGTTCGACGACAGCAAGGCCGCCGTCTATTCGGCGGCAAGCCCGATATACGAAGCTTTGGCGATCAAGCAATTCAGAACGGACCTCAGCAAGATCAATTCAGTCCAGGCGTTCGTATCGACACCTGGCGTGTATGATTTTGCGCTGGGCGCCGTCGGCCTCGATCCCGGAATGGTCTCGAAGGCGACGATCAAGGCAGTCCTCGAAAGCGACGTCAACGACCCCAAGAGCTACGTCTATACCCTCAAGGACAATCGGTATGTAGAGCTCGCACGCGCCTTCAACTTCGACGCAAAAGGCAATCTGACGACCCCCTTGGTGGCTCAAGACTCGGCTCAGGTCCTTCAGATCGCGAGAGAATACGTCGTTGCCGCGCTGAAACAGGCAAGCCCTCAGCAGGAGAAGGCAATTCGGGCACTAGCCACGAAAGATGCGACGGCTTATCAAGAGGCAATCGCAGGCATCGACAGCGTTTCCGAGCTTCTCGCAAACAGGCCGATGGTCGATTTCATTCTCTTGGCCAAGGGTTTGGACCCTAAGAAGGTCAGCACCGAATTTCTCAAGAAGATCTTCAGCTCCGACCTGAACAACCCAAAGAGCTTCGCGAACACGCAGAGCGATCCTCGCTTTGCCGAAATCGTTGCGTCGTTCAACTTCGACAGCAAGGGCAACGTCGCGCGCCTCCCGATGATGGGTCCTCAGAAGAGAGATCAATTCCGGGAAACACAGGCGAACTATCTCCAGCAAAGCCTGGAGCAGCAGCAGGGGGAGACGAATCCCGGCGTACGCCTTGCGCTCTATTTCCAGCGAAAGGCGGGAGAAATCACGTCCGCATACGACATCCTTGCCGACAAGGCTCTTTCAGAGGTGTTCAGAACCACCTTCGATTTGCCTGACTCGATGGCCTCGATGCAGATCGATCAGCAAGCCAAGGTCGTGGACAAATTCATGAAGATCAAGGATCTTTCCGATCCGGCGAAGGTTGAAAAACTGTTGAGCCGGTTCTCCGCCATGTATGACGTCAGAAACGGCGAGAGCATCGGCCAGGGTCAATCTCCCTTGCTCAACCTCTTTCAAGGATCGAGCTCGGGCATATCAGGGATAAGTGAATCCACGTTCTTGGCCATCGCCAAGCTACGTGCTCACTGATGATCGCTCGCCGATACTAGCCCAACACCTCGAGCGCCAGCTCCATGGTCATCAGCACGGGATTGTCCCCACGGATCAGACGGCCCTCAGCGATGCCGCCAGTGTAGTCGATCAGGGCAATGTCGAGCGCCGCCTCCGGTGCACCCGAACTGCCCTGTACAATCGTCCCCGCTGTCACAGCGAGCTCGGTCGCGAACGGTTCGGTCACGCCGCCATGGGTGAAGCGCGCGCCGATGGTCGAGCCGACGCCGCCGTGAATCTTCGCGCGTGCGATGCCATGCGCGCGGCAGAACGCTTCGAGGCAGCCGGCAAAATCCTGGTTGGGCCGCAGCCGAAGTGAGAAGGCGCGGCTCGTGGTGCGCGCGCCGGTGCTCACACCAGGCACCGGCCCGAACAGCTTGAAATTGGTCTCGGGATCGGGCTCCGCGGTGAACATCGCGCCGTCGATGCCGAACGCTTCGACCTCGAACGGCGCGGCGACAACCGTCTCGTCCGGGAGCATGTGGCCGCCGCTTGCCTTGCCGTCCGGCTCCGTCCAGAGCCCGTGGCAATGAAAGAACGGGGCGCCATCGCGCATACCGAGCGTCATGCTGCCGAGTTTCGTGCGCATCACGCCGCTGGGGCGAAAAGTGTCACTGTAGAACGCTGCGTTCTCACCTGTCTTCGACAGCGCCGGCATCACATATGCGAATGGTCCGAGCGCAGCGCTGCCAAAATTCAGCACGCCACTGGCAAACCCCTCCGCCGCAAAACCACGCCGAGCGGCTTCGAGCAGCGGCAGACCCGCTTCGAGCCTGAACGAGAACGCGCGCCCCCTCGCCTCGACCCATTGGATGCGTTCGGCGACAGGCGCGCCCGGCTGCTTGATACTTCGCATCGCGTATGCTCAGCCCGCCTGCTTGTTGTCGAGATCGAGCAGTCCGCGCGCCTCGAGCTCATCGCGCACCATGCGCTTCGGGATCTTGCCATAGCCGGACTTCGGCAACGCCTCCCAGAAGAAGAACCGCTTCGGCATCTTGTAGCGCGGCACCTTCGGCAGGAGGAACGCCGCCATCTCGGCTTCGCTCACCGGCTTCTCGCCTTCGCGCGCGACGCAGACGGCGACGCCGACCTCGCCCCAGGTCGCGTCGGGCACGCCGAGCACGGCGACCTCGCCGACCGCAGGATGCGTCAAGATCTTCTCCTCGATCTCGCGCGGATAGATGTTGGAGCCGCCGGAGATGTACATGTCGGAGGCGCGTCCCGTGATGTAGACGAACCCCTCCTCGTCCATGTGCCCGAGGTCGCCGGTGCGGAACCAGCCGTCGCGGAACGCCTTCGCATTGGCCTCGGGGTTGTCGTAGTAGCCGGCGAGCACTGCAGGCCCGATCACGCAGATCTCGCCGCTCTGGTTGACTGCCAGCTCGCGGCCCTCGTCGTCCTGGATCGAGACCTGCATGGCCGTGCGCTCGAAGCCGCAAGTGCCGATCTTCGCATAGGGCCCGTCCTCGGGATCATGCAGCGCCGCCGGCAGCACGGTGATGTTGCCGGTGACCTCGCCGAGGCCAAAATACTGCACGATGACCTTGCCGAGCTTCTTCAGCGCGGCCTTCTGGTCCTCGCGGTACATCGGCGCGCCGGCATAGATCACGTGACGCAGCGAGGAATGATCGTATTTGTCGGCGGCGGGATGCTCGACCATCATCTTCAGGATCGTCGGCACCGTGAAGAGATTGCTGACCCGATGCGCCTCGATCAGGCGGAACGCCTCGTCGATGTCGAATTTCTCCGTCGGCAGCAGCACGGTGCATACGCCGCGGGCGGTCTGCACCAGCTGATGGACGCCGGCGCCATGCGACAGCGGCGCCACCACCAGCGACGCATCCGCTTCCGTGACGCCGGGGGTGAGATCGGCGAGATGGTTGGTGACGACAAAACCCATCTGGCCGTGGGTCAGCACCGCGGCCTTGGAGCGGCCAGTGGTGCCGGAGGTGAAGAAGAACCAGCAGGGATCGTCGTGCTCGACGGCGACGTTCGCAACGCTTGCACCGGCCTGCGAGGCGATGGCTTCCGCCACCGAGCGCTCGCCGAACGAGCCCTTGCCGTCGACGCTCCAGGTGAACTCCAGCGCCCCCCCCTTCACGGCTGCAGCGTGCTCGGGAAAATCGACGTGGCACAGGAACGCCTTCGCGCCGGAGGCCTGCGCGAGATAGGTGACCTCATCCGGCATCAGGCGGAAATTGGTGGGCACCCAGACCGCACCGAGCCGGAACGCGGCGAACATCGAGAAGAACATCTCGTCGCCGTTCTTGGAATGGACGAGGATGCGGTCGCCCTTGGCGATGCCGCGCGCGGCGAGTGCGGCGGCCAGCGCCGAGACCTGCGCATCGATCTCGCGCCAGGTCCAGGATTTGTCCCCCCAGACGAAACCAGGACGCGACCCATGCCGCCGCGCATTCTGGGTCAGCATGTGAGCGAGATTCATGACGCGGCGGGACATGCGCAGGGGCTGCATCGGGCTTCCTCTTCGACGGCGGGCGGCGCACGAGCCGCCCGCTCCTTGCAGCCCATTTATCGCCATCGAATGCGGCGTAGCAAGGCCGCCGGTCGCGCATCTGCCCTACGGCTGCTTGAACRCAAACGGCGTCGCCGTGATGGCCTTCTCCTTCCAGCAGGCCTGCGCACCGAAACCGCCGCAATAGCTACCGTGCAGATCGAAGCGAATGGTGCGCGCCGCGCCACGCTTCATCGGCGGCGGCAAGATCTTGTAGCTGCGGACATAGCCGTCGAACACGGGGCGCACGCTGCCATCGGGCAGAGTCACCAGGACGTTCATGACGCAGCCGCCGGTTCCGCAATAGGTGGTCTCGCGCTCCCCGCATTTGGTGTCGCGGAAATCGACGATGTAATCCTCACGGCCGTCCCCGGTCAGGTCGATCTTGCGCACGGTGTCCGGCGCGAAGGTCACCAGTCCACCGTCCTGGCTGTCGCATTCCTCATTGGCGTAGCGCAGCGCCTGCTGCACGCCGGGCGGATAATCGGCCGGATTGAACGGTTTTGCATCATCGGCGCGCGCAGCGGTGGCGAGCAGTGTGAGCAGGAGGATCAGATAGCGCATTCGCGTTTGTCGCCAGCGCGGCCGCGACCGTTCAGGGAATTTTAAACACGATCGGCGCAACCTCGCTCAGTTCTCGCGTAAAGAGTGCCGCATCATGGTCAAAGCGCCCGCCTTCCTCCTGTTGTCGCTGGCGCTCGCCGGATGTGCCGTGGCGCCTCAGGCGCACCTCTCCGCCGACCCCGCCTTCAAGCCTGCGCGCTATGCCTGGGATGGCGCCGGCGAGGATCCCAACCAGCCACGTTCCGGGGCTCCGCGTGCCACGCGCGCCGACGCCGGCTCCGAGCACAACAGGTCGCAAGCCGGACTTCAGCCCTATTCGAAGGAATGGTGGCAGGCCCAGGACGGCATCGAGGCCGAGCAGGACGCCAAGGTCACCCGCTCCCTCGTCATCTGCCAGGGTTGCCTCCGCCCGCAGCCGCAATCTGAAGATTCCAGGCTCGCCAAAGCGACCGATTGAACCGAGCGGCCGCGCCATCGGTCTACAGAGATACGCGCTGACGCCGGCCGCTCCGGCCATGCGGTCGCACGTCATTATCTCAGGGACATTTCATGCTCACCCGTCGGACCTTCGTCGCCGCCTCTCTGCTTGCCACCGCCTCCCCGGCATTCGCCGTGATGCCTGCCTCCAGCGATCCCGTCGCGATCCTGACCGCCATCTACACGCGCGCAGCCAAGGGCAAAGGCGATAGTGGCGGCGCCTTCGTCATCGAGAACAAGGCGGCCAAAACAAAATATCTCTCGAGGGCGCTGGTCGCGCTGTGGGCCAAGGCGGATGCGCATACGCCGAAGGGCGACGTTGGTCCGGTCGATTTCGATCCCGTCACCAACTCGCAGGAACCGGACGTGAAATCCTTCAAGGTTGACGCAGAGAAGATGGAGGCCGACAAGGCGACGATCGCGGTGACCATCACCGGCCACCGCAACGACCGCAAACCCGCCGACCAGATCGTGCGTTATGACTTCGTGCGCGAGGCCAACAGCTGGCGGATCGACGACATCAAGGGCTCGTCCGACGGCGAGGCCTGGTCGATCCGCAAGATGCTGGCGGACTCGTTGAAGACCTGACGGGAGACACCATGAGCGACGTCATCGATAACAAGGCCGATCATCGCTTCGAGCTGGAGGTGGAGGGCCATCTCGCGACTGAACACTACAAGCTCGACGGCAACGTCATCACCTTCGAGCATACCGACGTGCCGAAAGAGCTCGGTGGCAAGGGCGTCGGCTCGAAGCTGGTGCAAGGCGCGCTCGACCGGGTCCGCGCGGCCGGCTTGAAACTGATCCCGCAATGCCCGTTCGTGAAGGCGTGGATCGAGAAACATCCGGAGTATGCGGATTTGGTGAAGAGATAGCGAGCGCAGGCCGCCGAGCGCGCGGCAGGCCTGCTCAAATCTACCGCCTATTGCCCATGCTTCAGCATATCCTGGTCACTCAGATCCCAGTCCTGCCACAGCTGGAGCACGCCGAGG
The DNA here is from genome assembly GCF_052114925.1 of Bradyrhizobium sp. 2TAF36. NCBI lineage: Bacteria > Pseudomonadati > Pseudomonadota > Alphaproteobacteria > Hyphomicrobiales > Nitrobacteraceae > Bradyrhizobium > Bradyrhizobium sp. 2TAF36. The sequence continues at coordinate 118,441 of NZ_JBFRFR010000012.1, forward strand.
ATCACCGCTACCGCTCCCAGACTCGTATGGTAGATCCGGAGAAAACCTTCGCCGGAATAACCGAACACATAGGGCGAGACGATAAGCCACAGCCCGACCAGGATCGTCGCCACCTCCTGCCAGCGCTGCAACGCGACATATTCGAGCTGGCTCAGGCCAAATACGACGAGGCCGATTGCGACCGTGTTCAGGATCATCGTCTGGCGTTCGACGATCGACGAGTGATCCTGGATGGGGAACCACGGCGATGCGACAATCAGCGCGCCGAGCAGCATCCCGCACCAATCTTCCCATGTTCGATGAGTCTTGATGAAACTAAAGTCCGACATCGTACCCTCCTCCAAAAGAGGCATACGTCAGCGGCTGGCGATCATGACACTCCGAATGTCTAGCGACCGTGCCGGCCGCATTCGGGCGTATGTCCTGTAACGAGACGTGGGGAACCGGGTGCACGATTGCAAGACGGACTGATGTTTTTTGCCAGCGAGGCAGCATTAGCGAATTATGGCTCACGCGTTGATCGAACGCTCGCTACAGAGCCCCAAGCTTCTGCAGTGCATCATGCGCGGACGGCAGTCCTGGACGCAATTCCAGCGCCTTCCTGAAGTCGGCAATCGCGCCCTGCCTGTCGCCGAGGCGCAGCCTGGCCTGGCCGCGATTGTTCCAGGAGAACACGTCGGAGGGATCGTATTGCAGCGCCTTGTCGTAGTCGGCGAGGCCGCCCTTGTTGTCGCCCCGATAGAGCCGGATCATGCCGCGATTGCGCCAGCCGCGTGCGTCGGTCGGCGCGACGCGGATCGCCTCGCCGTAGTCGGCGGAGGCCCGGTCGAGCTGCTCGCTGTCGCGGTAGACGTTGCCGCGGTCGATATAGGCAATCAGATCCGGTGCAAGCTTGATCCGCATGCTGTAGTCGGCAAGCGCATGCGCCGTGTCGTGCTTGCGGGCGTAGACGAAGCCACGGTTGGCGTAGGCGGTGACATAGTTGGGATCGCGCTTGATCGCCGCGTCGAAATCGGCAAAGGCGCCGTCGAGGTCGCCCTTGTTGAAACGGGCCTCGCCGCGATTGCTGTAGGCCAGCACCAGCGACGGATCGAGCTTGATGGCCTGGTCGTATTCGGCGATGGCGCGATCGTAATCGCGCTTGAAGCTGTAGACGCGGCCGCGATTGTTGTAGGCGCAGGCATAGCCGGGATCGAGCCGGACTGCCTCGTCGAGATCGGACAGCGCGGCGTCGAGTTCGCGTTTCTCGGTGAGCCCATGGCCGCGATTGCAATAGGCGCCGGCGAGCCTCTGCCCGCTCTCGCTCCTGGTATCGATCACAGTCGAGCAGGCTTTGATCCGGGCGTCCGGCGTGCTGGTCAGCCCGACGCAGGCCTCCCAGGCCGGGGCGCCTTCGGCCGCAGCCGACACCGGCGCGGTCGAGACGAGCGCCGCAAGCAGCGCCAAGAGGCTGAGCGGGACACGCATTTTCCGGATATCTCCCCTGCGGCAACCTCCCTTGGTCGCACCTTGGCAAGGGCCGGTTCAGGCGCCTAGATCAGAGCACACGCAGCGCTTCGAAGGGATCTGGCATGGCGGTACGGGACAACAAGGACAGGAGTCGCTTCGAGCTCGATGCGGGCAACGAAATCGCCTTCGCCAATTACCGGCTGACGCCGTCGGCCGTGATCATCACCCATACCGAGACGCCGCACGCGCTACGCGGCCGCGGCATTGCATCCGAGCTGGTCAAGGGCGCGCTGGACTTGATCCGCCGTGACGGCAAGAAGGTGATCGCCGGCTGCGGCTTCGTCGTCGACTATCTCGACAGGCATCCGGAGGAAGCAGACCTCGTCGCCTGAACGCAAAAGGGCCCGCGAGATCGCGGGCCCCTGGCTTACGACCGAGCAATCGGTCAGTGCTTGATCTCCGGCGGCAGCTTGCCGCCATTGGCGGCCAGCTTGGACATCACCTGCTTGTGCAGCCAGACGTTCATGCTCGCCGAGTCGTTCATGTCACCGCTGTAGCCGAGCTCCTTGGCGAGGTCCTTACGCGCGGCAAGGCTGGAGTCGATGTCGAGCGCCTTCATGAGGTCGACGATCGAGGTGCGCCATTCCAGCTTCTCCTTCTGGGCAGCGACCAGCTTGTCGACGATGGCCGCAACGTCCACGGTTGCCATCGGCGCGGCAGCAGGCGCCGATCCGCCCGGCGCGGCGCTGGCGGGTGCGCTACCCGAGGGTGCGCCACCTGCGGGCGCGGCGGAAGCCGGATGGCTGCCGAAGATCGCGCCCATGATTTTCCCGAAAATGCTCATGTCTTCTCCCCGAAAAGGATCCGTTGGAAGGGCCTTGAGTGGCACTTATAGACGAAGTTACTGCGTTACGCCCGCGAAGTTCTGCGAACCGACAACCAGCATCAGCTTATCTGCGGCGAAATGACGACCGAATGACATCGTTGAGGTTGCGGTGCGGCATCGAATCTCAACCAAGCGTGTGGGACAGGACTCGGAAATGGGCGTACGCTCCACTTTCAGTTCGCGATGACGTCCGGAATTCGCGTCTGGCCGGAATCGCGAAACTCAGAAAAGCGGCCGCTTGCGCCGTTGCCGGCGCCGAATTCGGCTGCATGGCAAGGGAGCTAGCGACCATGGCCACACTCTACCCGGGCAATGTCCCCACTGTGGCCCAGCCCGCGGATGCGGCTGGACCGGTGATCCGAACCATCCAACTGTCCGATCTGCACGACGCGCTCAGGCGCGGCTGGGAAGATTTCAAGGCGGTGCCGAGCCACGCCATCATCCTCTGCGTGATCTATCCGGTGCTGGGCCTCGTGCTCGCCCGCGCGGTGATGGGCTATTCGGTGCTGCCGCTGTTGTTCCCACTGGCCGCAGGCTTCGCGCTGATCGGCCCGTTCGCCGCGCTCGGTCTCTATGAGCTCTCCAGCCGGCGGGAACGTTATGAGGAGGCCAGCGCCTGGAATGCCATGGAGGTACTGCGCTCGCCTTCGTTCGGCGCCATGCTCGGTCTCGGCACGCTGCTGCTCGCTCTGTTCGTGACCTGGGTTGCGACCGCTCAGGCGATCTATGTCGCGGCGTTCGGCTATGAGGGCGCGACCGGTATCTCTGATTTCATGACGCGCGTTCTGACGACCCAGCAAGGCTGGTGGCTGATCGTGGTCGGCTGCGGCACCGGCTTTCTGTTTGCGCTTGCCGCGCTCTGCATCAGCGCCGTGTCGTTCCCCTTGATGCTCGACCGCCATGCCGGCGCCTTCGAGGCGATGGTGACGTCGCTACGCGTCGTCGCCAAGAACCCGGTGCCGATGGCGGCTTGGGGCCTGATCGTGGCGGTGCTGCTAGCGCTCGGTACGATTCCGGCGTTCCTTGGCCTTGCCGTGGTGATCCCCCTGCTCGGCCAYGCCACCTGGCACCTCTACCGCAAGGTGATCGTCTCGGAGCCCGGTGCACGTCCGGTGCCGCCCCCGCCGCATCGCCCGCGCAAGCCGGCCGCCGACTTCCCCGCCAACCTCTTCCCCTGGCGCAATCGGACGGACGCCTGACGATATCGTGACATGCGATCCTGCCCGGGCTCGGCTCGGGCAGGATTGCGTGCTGTCATACGCCTTGCTTTGGCCGCGGTTACAATCGAAATTGCCCCCGCCGGTCAGATCACTTCACGGAATCCATTTCATCTGATGACCCCGACGATTTCTCGTCTCGCTCTCGCAGCCCTCGCCCTCTCCGCGTCAATCCTAACCGCCCAGCCAGCCCTCGCCGCTGTTGCCTGCGGCTCGGGCAATTTCGACGCCTGGCTCGCGGACTTCAAAGCCGACGCCGCGGCCAAGGGCGTCTCGCAGCAGGCCGTTGCCGCCGGGCTTGCCGGCGTGACGCTCGATCAGAGCGTGCTCAACCGGGACCGCTCGCAAAAAGTCTTCACCCAGACCTTCGAGGAGTTCTCCGGCCGCATGGTGCCGCCGCGCATGCAGCGCGGCTCCAACATGATGAAGCAGTACGGCTCGGTGCTGTCCCGCATCGAACAGACTTATGGCGTGCCCGGCGAGGTGCTGGTCGCGATCTGGGGTCTCGAGACCGATTTCGGCGTCAACACCGGCAAGTTCGCCACCATCCGCTCGCTGGCAACGCTGGCCTATGATTGCCGTCGCTCCGACCAGTTTCGTGCCGAGCTGCTGGATGCGCTGCGCATCGTCCAGCGCGGCGACCTCGCCCCCGCCGACATGAAGGGCGCATGGGCCGGCGAGCTCGGTCAGACCCAGTTCATGCCGTCGTCCTGGATGAAATACGCCGTCGATTTCGACGGCAATGGCAAGCGCGACCTCTTGCACAACGCGCCCGACGTGCTCGCCTCCACCGCCAATTATCTCGCGGGCTACGGCTGGCAGCGCGGCAAGGACTGGCAGCCGGGCAGTCCGAATTTTGCGGTATTGCAGCAATGGAATAAGAGCGAAGTCTACTCCAAGACCGTCGCCTATTTCGCGACCCAGCTCGCACGCGCCCCTTAAATAGCGCCCGACAGGACGCGTAGGGCCGATCGCCCGGCGATCGGCCCTCTCTTGGTGCGTTTACTTCCCCATGGTGGCGTTCATCGCCTTGTTCAGGTGCGCGCCGCACACACCCATTTTGCCGTTGAGAAGCGCGTCCTGCGCAGCCGCGATCTCCTTCTGCGCCACGAACTTGCTGTCGCCGTCGGCCATGTTCTCGATCGCGGTCTCCGTCTTCTCCAGGTTGGCTGAGCTGCAACCGCCCATGGCGTGCTTGGCAGCCTGGGCCGGCGCGACGGCGAACGCGACGGCGGCAATTGCGATAACCCCGAGTAACTTCGTCATGATGTTACTTTCCTTCTCTTGTTCTTGTGACAGAACCAGCGACATTGCCAGAATCTGCGACATGACTTTCCTCCGGGCGCGGCAACTTGCCGCAATAAATTCCTCGCGAGAATTGCGTGATGTTGCGTGCGGCGCAGAGGCACCATGCAAAATTTCTGATTTTCATTACACCCTTGTAATGAACGCCACACGTTCGGCGTGTGTGCACCGCACCAGAGAGGCGGTTGCGGTCTGAAACGAGGCAGGGTGAGTTTCGGCAGGCTTCACGCCCGGCCGTCTGGTGATCCGCCAGCCCAAAGCGAGTTGGATCGTCGGGACCCGGTCGCATAGTGTCCCACATATGAATGGATTTATATTCATATCTATAGTTCCGCTATCATGCGATTCGCGCATGCGAGACTTGGGCGCAGGCGCTGACTGATCGCCTTGAGAACAGTTGGAACCCTACCTATTTCCATTTCACCGGTAACGAGAGTGGTTGCAGTAAACCCGTGAATTCACGGTGATTTATGGCAAAGCATTCCCTATTTCGCCTACCCTTTAGGCGAGAGTGCTCCCGGGTTAATCGTCCGTTACCACCGCTATGCACCTCGCGCTTAGCTGCATCGCAACATCGGAACTTTCGCACTGCACCACTCTCACCTATATTCATTTCAACGATGAGGCCCGGGCAAGGGCTGAATCGAACTACAGGAGACTACCAATGCTGCTCTCGCTCATCCGCATGATCCAGGCTTTCCGGGACTATCAGCGCAATGTTGCCGAGCTGTCCCAGCTCAGCGATCGCGAACTGGCCGACATCGGCCTCGATCGCTCGGACATCCCGCGCGTTGCCGCCGGTCAGTATCAGGGCTGATTTCGTTCAGCCCTTCACCGGACGAACCGATAGCGCTCGCCTCGTGCGGGCGTTGTCGTTTCTGATGGCAGAAAACTCCATCTCGGCGATTCCACTGACCGCCGAAAAGCGCTACCTGTCCGCCCCATGACAGGAACCCAATCCAACATTGTGCACGTGATCGGCGCCGGCCTTGCCGGTTCCGAAGCCGCCTGGCAGGTCGCCAAGTCCGGCGTGCCCGTGGTGCTGCACGAGATGCGGCCGGACCGCATGACCGAAGCGCACCGCACCGATGGGCTCGCCGAGCTCGTCTGCTCCAATTCGTTCCGCTCGGACGACGCCGCCAACAACGCCGTCGGCCTGCTGCACGCCGAAATGCGCCGGCTCGGCTCGCTGATCATGCGCGCGGCCGACGCCAACCAGGTGCCCGCCGGCGGTGCGCTCGCGGTCGACCGCGACGGCTTCTCGGCGGCCGTCACCAAGGCGCTCAACGACCACCCCCTGATCGAGATCGCCCGTGGCGAGGTTTCCGGCCTGCCGCCGGCCGATTGGAGCAACGTGATCGTGGCGACCGGCCCCCTCACCTCCGCCCCGCTGGCCGACGCCATCCGCGAATTGACCGACGAGAACGCTCTCGCCTTCTTCGACGCGATCGCGCCAATCGTGCATCGCGAGTCCATCGACATGTCGGTCGCCTGGTTCCAGTCGCGCTATGACAAGGTCGGCCCCGGCGGCACCGGTGCCGACTACATCAACTGCCCCATGACCAAGGAGCAGTATGACGGCTTCGTCGCCGCGCTGATCGCAGGCGAGAAGACCGAGTTCAAGGAATGGGAAACCAACACGCCCTATTTCGACGGCTGCCTGCCGATCGAGGTGATGGCGGAGCGCGGCCCCGAGACGTTGCGCCACGGCCCGATGAAGCCGGTCGGCCTCACCAATCCGCACGATCCCACCACGAAGGCCTACGCGATCGTGCAGCTGCGCCAGGACAACAAGCTCGGCACGCTCTACAACATCGTCGGATTCCAGACGAAGCTGAAATACGGCGAGCAGCAACGCATCTTCCGCAGCATTCCGGGGCTGGAGAAGGCCGAATTCGCCCGCCTCGGCGGCCTGCATCGCAACACCTTCCTCAATTCGCCAAAGCTGCTCGACGGCCAGCTGCGCCTGCGCGCGCAGCCGCGGCTGCGCTTCGCCGGTCAGATGACCGGCTGCGAGGGCTATGTGGAATCCGCCAGCGTCGGCCTGATCGCCGGTCTCTATGCGGCGGCGGATGCGCGCGGCGAGACGCTGGCGAGCCCGCCCGCTACGACGGCACTGGGATCGCTGCTCGGTCACATCACCGGCGGCCATATCGAGACCATCGAGCCCGGTACACGCTCGTTCCAGCCGATGAACATCAATTTCGGCCTGTTCCCGCCGCTCGCGAGCGCGCCGACGAAGAAGCCCGACGGCACGCGCCTGCGCGGCAACGAAAAGACGGTGGCCAAGAAGCAGGCGATGAGCGCGCTGGCACTCGCCGATCTCGATCGCTGGATCGCCGATCACCTGCGCATCGCCGCAGCCGCGTGAGTTTTTCGATGAGTCTTCCCAAAGACGACGCCGCGACACTGTCGGCGCGCTGGACCGAGGGCGTGCTGCTCAAGCGCGACGTGTTCTCGACCGTCGAGCGCGGCCGCTTCCGCGGTGACAGCGGCGAGGTCGACGCCGTGCTGCGCCGGCTCGACGAAGTGCCGTGGTGGTCATTCCTCCTGGCCCGTCATCTGTTCGCGCGCGAGAAACACGCACTCGTTCTTGCAAAAGGCCTGAACGTCGGCCCCGAGTTGCTGTGGGCCGGACGCCGCGCCCTGGTACGCGGCTTTGTCGACGGCGTCGCGCTCCATCTCGCCAAGCCGCATGGCGACCTCGCCTATTTCCGCTCGGCCAAGGCGGCGCTACGCCGGCTGCGCCGCGCCGGCATCTGCCACAACGATCTCGCCAAGGAGCAGAACTGGCTGGTCGGCCGCGACGGCCGCGCCTATGTCACCGACTTCCAGCTCGCGGCCTGCTTCAACCGACGTGGCCGGCTCTACCGCATCCTCGCCTACGAGGACCTGCGGCATCTGCTCAAGCACAAGCGTTCCTATGCACCCGAGGCGCTGACGCCGCGCGAGCGAAAAATCCTGGCGAAGAAATCATTCGCCGCCAGCCTGTGGCTCGCGACCGGCAAGAAGGTCTATCGCGCGATCACGCGCGGCCTGTTCAACTTCACCGACCGCGAGGGCGGCGGCCGCCGGCTGGTCAACGACGCGCCGGTGCTGGCCGAGCTGATCCGCAAGAACCCGGCCGTGCGCGACACCGCCATCGTCGCCTTCGCCGACCGCCGCTCCGGCGTCGGGCTCTATGCCTTCGTCGAGGCCGATCAGGCCACGCTYGAAGGCGAGCTTCGCAGCGAACTTTCGGCCGCCAAGGGTCCAAAGCCGCCGGAGCACATCCAGGTCGTACACGCGCTGCCCCGCGATACCAGCGGCAAGCCGCGGACCGAGATCCTGCAACTGGTCGCCATGAACCAGCTCGACCTGATCGAGCCGATGATGAAGAACGACCAGGACCGCGCCTTCCTCAAGGACATCCTGGAACAGCGGAAGAACCTGCGGGACCGTTTCAATTTCGAGGCGGACCTGCCGGCGGGCTGACGGGCTGCTCGCGCCTTGAAGCGTCCACATTGGCGATAGAGAAGCGATCGGATCATTCGGGCGGCGGGTCATGGGCATTCGGAGGGTGATGATGCATGGTGTGGTTGGCGGCGTGATCGCTGGCCTTCTGCTGCTCGCAGCTGCGCCCGCGATGGCCGAATCCCCGGCCGAGCTGATCTCCGGCTTTCGCCTCAAGAACGGCGAAGTCCGCGTCGTCCGCGATTCAACCCTTGACCGCATCGCCATGGACCAGGCCCGCGCGATGGCGGCAAAGGACGACCTCAGCCACGACGCGCTCGGCCCGTTCAACCGGCGCGTCGCACCGGCCGGCGCGGGCCGCGCGGCCGAGAACATCGCCTACGGCTACGACAATTTCGAGAAGACGCTGGGACAGTGGATCGACTCGTCCGGGCATCGCAAGAACCTGCTGCTGCACAACGCCTCCCGCGTCGGTATCGCGAGCGCAAAAAATGCCAGCGGCAAGCGAACCTATTGGGCCATGGTGATCGCGGGCGACTACGAGCCGAAGGGCAAGGGCAAAGGTAAAGGCAAGAAGGACGAGGAGCCGCTGGTTGCCGTGAAGCGCGAGGCCGCGCCCGCCAGCAAGCCCAAATCCAGCGGCTGCCACGTCAAGCTGCTCGGCCTCTGTATCTGAGACGAGAAAATTTCAGCCGCGGCGCGCGGCCTCGATCGCGGCGACATCGATCTTCGTCATCCCCATCATCGCATCGAAGGCGCGCTTGGCCTCGGCACCGCCCGCCGCCAGTGCCTCAGTCAACACCCGCGGCGTGATCTGCCAGGAGAGGCCCCATCTGTCCTTGCACCAGCCGCAGGCGCTCTCCTGCCCGCCATTGCCGATGATGGCGTTCCAATAGCGGTCGGTCTCCTCCTGATCGTCGGTGGCGATCTGGAACGAGAAGGCCTCATTGTGCTTGAAGATCGGACCGCCGTTGAGGCCGAGACAGGCGACCCCGGCCACGGTGAACTCGACGGTGAGCACGTCGCCGGCCTTACCCGACGGGTAGTCGCTGGGCGCGCGGTGGATGGCGCTCACTGCGCTGTCGGGGAACGTCTCGGCATAGAAGCGGGCAGCCGCCTCGGCGTCTTTGTCGTACCAGAGGCAAATCGTGTTCTTCGCCATTGCGCGTCCCCTTCGGTTCCGGGCCATCACACCGCCATCCATTGAGAATGGACGGCGGTGTGATGTCTTTCGCCTAGATACCCTCTTGAATGCGCCTCACCAAGGCGCGCCAATGCCGCGGCCTATGCGACCCGGGGTTCCGCCACGTCCCTGGCTTTCAGGTCTCGCGGAAGCACCGTCAGCAGCAGCAACGCACAGAGCACGCACAAGCCGCCAATGACATAGAGCGCCGGCGTCGTGCTGCCGGTCACATCCTTGACCGAGCCAACCATGACCGGGCTGACGATGCCGCCGACCTGCCCCAGCGTGTTGATGAGTGCGATCCCGCTCGCTGCCCCCGCACCGGTGAGAATTTTCGGAGGCAGCGTCCAGAATGTCGGAATGGCCGCAACCACGCCGGCACCAAGGATGGCAAGCGCGCCAACCAGCGTGACGACGTTCCTGTCGAATACGCCCGAGGCGAAGAAGCCCACCGCCGCCGTCAGCACCAGACCCGCGACGAATTTGGGGCGCTCCCCCGATGCATCCGACAATCGGCCTACGACGATCATGCAGATGGCGCCGCAGATATAGGGAACGGCGGTCAGGAAGCCGATCGCAGCCGCGCTTCCGCCCCCGGCCGCCTTGATCAGGTCGGGCGCCCAGAAATTGAGGCCGTAGGAGGCGATCTGGATCAGGAAGTAGATGAATCCGAGCAGCAGCACGCCGGGCATGAGCAGCGAGCGCCATGCCGAATGCTCGCCGATCTCGTTCTTCTGGCGGTCCAGCTGAACCGAGATCAATCGGCGCTCGTCGTCGCTCAACCATTCGGCCTGCTCGATCCCGTCGTCGAAGCGCAGCAGCACGACGAAGCCAAGCGCAACGCAGGGAATGCCGCCAGCCAGAAACAGCCATTGCCAACCGGCCAGACCGTGCAGCCCGTTCAGATAGTTGAGGATGAGACCCGAGATCGGCGCGCCGATGATCCCCGAGAATGCAGTGGCGAGAAAGAACACGGACGTCATGCGGCCGCGATGCGATTTTGGAAACCAGAGTGTCAGGTAATAGAGAATGCCGGGCGCAAATCCCGCCTCCATGGCGCCAATCACGAAGCGCAGCGCATAGAACTGCCACTCGCTATGAACGAAGACCATCGCCGCCGTCGCCAGCCCCCAGGAAATCATGATGCGGGCGATCCAGCGCCGCGCGCCGAAGCGATAGAGCAGCATATTGCTCGGCACTTCCAGCAGGACGTAGCCAACGACGAACAGGCTGGCGCCAAATCCGTAGGCTGTGTTGCTGAGGCCGAGATCGGCCTGGAGCGCAGCCTTGGCAAAGCTGATGTTGACGCGGTCGAAGAACGCAAAGAAGTAGCAGACGATGATCAGCGGCATCAGCCGCCACGCAATCTTCTTGATGACCTGATGCTCTGTGAGTCCAGTATCGAGGTCGGCAGTCGCCGCCGTGGCAATCGTCATGGTTTCCTCCAATGTGTTTTGAATTTTGATAGCGGTCGATCAGCCCGAGCGTCGCAGCCGCTCGGGTATGGGGTGCAGATCGAGGGGACGGCCGGCCTTGGCGACCTGTCCCGGCACCTCATGTCCGACCACTCCAGGCAATCGGAACGAGAGATCGATCAAGCGCTGCAGATCGAGACCGGTTCGCAAGCCCGTCTCGTGGCAGAGATTGACGAGGTCTTCGGTACAGACATTGCCGGTGGCGCCCGGCGCAAATGGACATCCGCCGAGGCCGCCCAGCGCGGCGTCAAAGCGGCGCGCGCCGGTGTCATAGGCCGCGAGGACGTTAACCAGCCCGAGACCGCGCGTGTTGTGGAAGTGAAGCGTAAGCATGTCCGCAGGGACCAGCATCAAGACCGCGGCAACCAGCTGCGAGACCTGATTGGGATTGGCCATGCCCGTGGTGTCGGCGAGCGTGACGCCGTCGACCCCGAGATCGAGATAGCGCTTGACGATATCGAGCACCTTCTCGAGAGGCTGCAGGCCTTCGAACGGACAGCCGAACGCGGTCGCAACCGTCGCGTTGACCAACGCGCCGCCTGCGTGGGCCGGCTTCACGATCTCGCTGAGCGACGCCAGCGACGCCGCATGCGTCATGTTCATGTTGGCACGGTTGTGCGTTTCACTCGCCGACATCACGAAATTGAGCTCGTCGGCGCGTGCGGCCAGCGCCAGCTCAGAACCCTTCCGGTTCGGGATCAGCGCCGTATAGATCGTGCCTGGCCGCCGCTCGATGCCGGTGAAGACGTCCGTGGCGTCGCGCAGCGACGGCACGGCCGCCGCTGACACGAATGACGAGACCTCGATGCGACTGAAGCCGATCGCAGAGAGCGAATTGATCAGCCGGATTTTCTCGCTGGTTTCGACCCATTTCGCTTCGATCTGAAGGCCGTCGCGCGGAGCGACCTCCTGGATCCGGATGTCCGGTGGCGGCGCCGTCATTGCACCGCTCCGCTGCGGCGCAGCTGCGCGATATCGCCTGCCTGCAAGCCGAGACCCGCGAGCACCTCGTCGGTATGCTGTCCCAGCGTCGGGCCAGGCCATTTGACGGCGCCCGGGGTGTCGGAGAGCTTTGGCGCGATGCCCGGCATCTTTACGGTGACATCGCCCGGCAGCTCGGTCTGCAGGATCATCTCGCGGGCGGCGTAATGGGGATCGTCGACAATATCGGCGACGGAATAGATCCGGCCCGCGGGAACGTCGGCCGCATCGAGACGTGCGAGGATCTCGTCCATCGTTCGCTGCGAGGTCCATGCAGTGATGGCAGCATCGAGCAAGGCGTTGCTGCGGACACGTCCGTCATTGCTGGCAAGGGCCGGATCGTCGGCAAGGTCCGGCCGCCAGATGACCAGCATCAAGCGTTTGAAGATCGCGTCGCTGTTGCCGGCGATCACGACATGGCGCCCGTCGGAGCTGGGATATGTATTGGATGGACTGATGCCCGGCAGGGCGCCGCCGGTGCGGGTCCTGACATGACCCATGAGGTCATATTCGGGGACAAGACTCTCCATCAGGTTGAACACGCTCTCATAGAGCGAGACGTCGACCACCTGCCCTCGCCCCTGCCCTGTCTTGACACGAAGCAGCGACATCAGCGCGCCGATCACGCCATGAAGCGAAGCAAGGCTGTCGCCGATGCTGATGCCGACCCGGGCCGGCGGGCTGTCGGGATCGCCGGTAGTGAAGCGCAGCCCGCCCATGGCCTCTCCGATCGCGCCGAACCCGGAGCGGTCGCGGTAAGGGCCGGTCTGCCCGTAGCCGGAGATGCGGACCAGTGTCAGGTCCGGATTGAGCTTTGAGAGCACGTCCCAGCCGAGGCCAAGCTTCTCGAGGCTTCCTGGCTTGAAATTCTCGATCACGACATCGGCTTGCGCGGCCAGGCGCAGCGCGACGTCGCGCCCGTCAGGCGATTTCAGATCGATCGCGATCGACTTCTTGTTGCGGGATTGCAGGTACCACCAGAGCGAGGTGCCCTGATGCAGCTTGCGCCATCTGCGCAACGGATCCCCGCTGCCCGGCTGCTCGATCTTGATGACTTCGGCGCCGAACTCAGCAAAGAGCCGCGCGGCAAATGGTGCCGCGATCAAAGTTCCGAGTTCGACGACTCGTATTCCGGATAATGGTCCGTCCACGTCTGGCGCTCCTCGATCGTCTTTGATCGTGGTGTCGCCGAGCGCAGGGCCTTAAGTCCAATATCCTTTGATGAACACGCGTTCGCGGATGACGAACGACACGAAGGCCGCCATCAGTGAGGTTTGGTTCCGGGCAATCGCAGATGATCGAGCATCAACTGGCTCGTCGCCGACAATCCCGCGGGATCCCTGGCCACCAGCACCAGTTCGCGATCGGCCCAGTCGTCGCTTAACTCGACGGCCGTCAGATTCATGCCGTGACTGAGGACCTCGAACGCACGGTCGGGAATGAGGCCGATCCCCATGCCGGCCTGCACCATCCGGCAGACCGCATCAAAACCCGGTACGTGGACCCGCAACCGGATCGACTTGCCGATCTGCTGCGCGGTGTATTGCGAGCGCAGATAGATCGAGCTGGTCGCAAACAGGCCGACATGGTCGTAGTCGAGTGTATCGGCGAACGAAACGTCTCTTGCCGACGCAAGCGGATGATCGGATCGCACCACGATGACGAGGCGGTCGCGTCGATAGGAGAACCGCTCCAGCCCGCGCGTCGACACGTCTGCCGAGCAGATGCCGATTTCGGCCACGCCCTCCTCGACGCCGCGAACGACATCGGCGCTGGGGCGCTCCTGCAGATCGAGCCGCACCAACTCGTGCGAGCGAAAGAAGCCGGGCAGATCGTCGGGAAGGAATTCGACGATCGACGACAGATTGGCCAGCATCCGCACATGCCCGCGCACGCCGCGCGCATGCTCGGCCATGTCGACGGCGATCTTCTCGACGTTGAGCAACGTCACGCGCGCATGATGCAGCAGCGATTCACCGGCCGGCGTCAGCGCCATGCCGTTCGGATGCCGCTCGAACAGCGCGACCTCGAGCACTTCCTCGAGATCATGCATGCGCTTGCTGACAGCAGAGGGCGCGATCGCCTCGCGCTGCGAGGCGCGCGTCAAATTGCCTTCCTCACAGATGGCGATGAACAGCCTGAGGGTCGTGAGGTCGATCCGTCGGGTGATGTTGGTCCTGGGCGTCCCGGTCATTGAGCGGGATTGCGTTTTCTCTTGCATGGTCTGTTTCCCGATCCGGGAAGATATAGCGTTCGAAGCCACCGGGTTTCTCAAAATCCGGGGAGAAAGGCCGCCGATTTGGAATCCGATACCAAGACGAGGCAATAATCCGCCATTTTGTTCCAAGCTGCACATGAGCTTGCTCGCGCTCGTCAACGCGCCTAATTCATGGGATCGGGATAGCAGAGGCGGAGACCAGCACTTGATCGACATCGACCGGATACGTTCCGACACCCCGGCCGCCTCCCGCCTCGCTTATCTCCACAATGCCGGCGCGGCCCTCATGCCAACTGCCGTCGTCGCGGCAATGAAGGACCACATCGATCTGGAGGGCGAGATCGGAGGTTATGCCGCTGCCGACCGCGAGTCCGATCGGCTCGATGCGGTCTACGGCTCCGTAGCGCGCCTTCTGAATGCCGCCCCCGATGAGATCGCCCTCATGGAGAACGCGACAATTGCCTGGCAGATGGCGTTCTACGCGCTTCCGTTTCGCCAGGGCGATCGGATCCTGACCGCCGAAGCGGAATACGCAGCCAACTACGTCGCGTTTCTTCAGGTCGCAAGGCGCACGGGCGCGATCATCGATGTCGTGCCGAGCGACGCCACCGGCGAGCTCGACGTCCACGCGCTCGAACGCATGATCGACGAGCGCGTGAAGCTGATCGCCGTCACCTGGGTTCCGACCAATGGCGGATTGGTCAATCCCGCGGCGGCGATCGGCAAGATCGCGCGGGCGCACGGGATTCCCTATCTGCTCGACGCCTGCCAGGCGGTCGGCCAGATGACGGTCGACGTCGAAGCCGTCGGCTGTGACATGCTGTCGGCGACGGGGCGTAAATTCCTCCGCGGCCCGCGCGGCACGGGCTTTCTCTACGTCCGCCGCGAGATGCTGCAACGACTCGAGCCGCCGATGATCGATCACTTCGCCGCGCCCTGGGTCTCGCGCGGTGAATATCGGCTCCGTGACGATGCCCGCCGTTTCGAGACATGGGAGAACAATTACGCGGCACGTCTCGGTCTCGGCGCTGCCATCGATTATGCCCTCGCGATCGGCCTCGGCCCCATCGAGCAGCGCTGCCGTCTGCTTGCGGACCGTCTTCGCGGCGGCCTCGCCTCCGTTCGCGGCGTGACTATTCGCGACCTCGGACGCGCACCGGGCGCCATCGTCAGCTTCACGCTGGATGGGTATGAGGCGGACGCCATCGTCAGAAGCGCCGCTGCGGCAGGCATCACCATCGGCGCTTCAGATCCGGGGAGCACCCGTATCGATGCCGAAATCCGCTCGCTGCCACCGGTCGTGCGGGCCTCCCCGCATTACTACAACACGGAAGCCGAGATCGACCGGCTGATCGGCCACCTCGCGGGTTTGGCGCCGCGATAGCGGCGCGCCGCTCAGGTGCAGCGCGCGCTCAGTCCGGATGCGCCGAGCTTGGCCATGACCTCGTCGAGATGCGCGCTGTCGCGGGTCTCGATGACGAGCTGAAGCAGCGTCGCTTTGGCCGGCAGATCGGAGAAGGTCCGCTGATGCGAGACCTCGATGATGTTGGCGCCGGCCTCGGCCAGCAGTGAGGCGACGGCGGCCAATTGCCCCGGCCGATCGGGGATATCGAGCGACAACTGGGTCAGCCGCCCCTCGCGCGCCAGCTCACGCGTCAGAACGGAGGCGATCAGCCGCGTGTCGATGTTGCCGCCGCTCAGGACGAGGCCGACCTTCTGGCCGGCAAAGCGGGACGTATCGGACATCAGCGCGGCAAGCCCGGCGGCGCCGGCGCCCTCGACGACCGTCTTCTCGATCGAGATCAGGGTCGCGACCGCACGCTCGAGCTCGGCTTCGTTCACCAGCGCGATATCGTCGACGAGGCGGCGGACGATCTCGGTCGTGATCTTGCCCGGCGATTTCACCGCGATGCCTTCGGCGAGCGTGTCGCCGCGCGCGGGCAGATTGCCGTCATGGATGGCGTTGTACATCGAGGGGTAGAGCCAGGCCTCGACGCCAAGAATCCGCACCGTCGGCTTGATCGATTTCGCGGCAATGCCGATGCCGCTGATCAGGCCACCGCCGCCGATCGGGACCACCAGCGTATCGAGCTCCGGCACCGCCTTCAGCATCTCGAGCCCGACAGTGCCCTGCCCCGCGATGACGAGCGGGTCGTCGTAGGGGTGGACGAAGATCATGCCGCGGGCCTCGCCATGGCTGCGCGCATAGACGGCCGCCTCCTCCAGCGTCGCGCCCGTCACCACCACCTCGGCGCCGTGGTGCTTGGTGTTCTCGACCTTCACCATGGGCGTGCCGACCGGCATGACGATGGTGGCGGGAATGCCGAGCCGCTTGGCGTGATAGGCGACGCCCTGCGCGTGGTTGCCCGCCGACATCGCGATGACGCCGCGCGCACGCTCCTCCGGCGTCAGCGCGGTGAGCCGGTTGAGCGCACCCCGCTCCTTGAACGAGGAGGTGAACTGGAGGTTTTCGAATTTCAGCCAGATGTCGCAGCCGCAGATGTTGCTCAGCGTGCGGCTGTAGCTGCAGGGCGTCTCGACGACGGCGCCGCGGATGGTGTCGGCGGCGGCATGAATGTCGCCCAGAGCGACCGGAAGGCCGCTAAGATCGGGGGACGTGTTTTGGGACAACTCAGCCATAGGACAGCATAGAGCATTTGACCGTTTGAGGCGATAAACCGGCCGCTATTTGGTAAATTCCCGGGAACGTGAAGCCCGCCACAGCGTCCATAGCGTGCGCAGCCGCGACGGGGGCTGCGGCGCAAACGGATTGCGCCCGGGTTGCGACAGGCGCTTGAGGTCACCCCGCACCTGGCTCAGCAGCAGAAACGCTGGCCGTGCCGGCGCCGGCACCTCCGGCAACAACGACAAGGCCGTCGTCAAATGCTGCTCGGCTTCGCCCACGAGCTGGCCCAGCACCGCATGCAGATTTGGCGTCTCCTTGCCGGCGAACACGTCCTCCATCTGGCAGCCATGGGCCGCCAGCAGCTGCTGCGGCAGGAACAGTTGCCGGTGCGCCGAGTCGCGCGGCAGATTCGCAATCACCTGCGCGATGCCCTGGGCGAGCCCGGCATGCCTTGCGACATGCTCGGCCGCCTCCGAAGGCGGCGCCATGACCCGCGCCGCGAGGGCAAACAATGCCGAACAGGTCGCGTCCAGATAACCCTCCAGAGCCGCCATGGTCGGCATCGGATCGTTGTAGAGATCGAACTGATGCTCGTCGGCGAGCAGCGACAACGGCTCGACCGGCAGGTCGAAATCGCTGATCGCACGCAATAGCTCCGCCGCCACCGGGTTGCCCTCGGCGCTGCCGTGGACGTGGCCCGACAGCATGTCGGTCCACCATTGCAGGCGGATTTCGCCGGGCAAGGGCTGGCTCACCTGGTCGCGGACGCGGACGATCTCGACATTGAAGGCATAGAGCGCCAGCAGCGCCTGGCGCTCGGCGGCCGGCGCAAACAGCGTTGCGGCATAGCGCGGGAAGTCATGGCTGCGCACGAGGCCGGCGCAGAAGGCGACCGAATCGGCCGGAGGCGCAGCGCTGCTCATGGCACGGCGATCAGCGCCGCGGCGACGCGGCGCCGCTCGCCGATCATGATGTTGTAGGTGCGCACGGCGGGACCGGTCTGCATCGTATCCAGCACCACCCTCACCGCCTTCAGCGCCTGCCGCAGGTCCGGCGGCGGCAACCAGACGCCGGTTCCGGTACCGATCAGAAGCGTGTCGATGCTGTTGGCCGCCGTGAAGACGCGATCCAGCGAATAGCGGTCGATCTTCGTCGGGTCCGTCACGTCCCAGGCCCAGATCGCGTCGGGCAGGCAGAGCAGCGATCCCCGATGCGACATGCCGGCAAAGGCGAAGCCGCCCTTGCCATAGGCTTCGATCGGCGCCGAGCGGGGAAAATGCGGTGCGTTGGGATCGCCGGCCATGTGCTTCGTCCGAATGAGCTTACTGCCCTCGCAAACGCCTGCGAGGGCATGCGGTTCGGATCATGCCTTGTTTTTCTTCGCCGGCGTAGCCGTATCGGGCGCATCTTCGCGATGCTCGCCGACGCCGAGATAGATCAGGATCGGGGCCGCGATGAAGATCGAGGTATAGGTGCCGACCAGCACCACGCCGAACATCATCACCGCGGTGAAGCTGTGGATGGCATGGCCGCCGAACAGCAGCAAAGCCAACAGCGCCAGCGTCACGGTGAAGTGGGTGATGATCGAACGCGACAGGGTCGAATTGATCGACTCGTTGAGCAGCTGCGGCATCGGCATCTTCTTGTAGCGGCGCAGCATTTCGCGGATACGGTCGTAGATGACGACGGTGTCGTTGAGCGAGTAGCCCAGAATGGTCAGAAGGGCCGCGATGCTGGTCAGGTCGAAATCGACCTGGCTGATCGACATGAAGCCGATCGTCAGCACGATGTCGTGCACGTTGGCGATCATGGCGCCGAGCGCGAACTGCCATTCGAAGCGGAACCAGAGGTAGATCAGGATCGAGACGATCGCGAGCATCAGGCCGAGCATGCCATAGGCCAGCAGTTCGCCGGACACGCGCGGTCCCACCACCTCGACGCGGCGATATTCGACGGAATCGCCGAGCGCGCCGCGCACCTTCTGCACGGCTTCCTGCTGGGCAGCGTCGCCGCCCGGCTGCTCCGCGACGCGGATCAGGACGTTCTCGGGGCCGCCGAACTGCTGCAACTGGACTTCGCCGAGATGCAAGGCATCGAGCGTCGTCCGCATCGCGGCGATGTCGGCGGCGCCGGACTTGGCCTGCACTTCCAGCAGCGTGCCGCCGCGGAAGTCGATGCCGAAATTCAGGCCATGGGTGAAGAACAGCGTGATCGCGACGATCGACAGCGCCGCCGAGATCGGGAAGCTGATCCGGCGGAAGCGCGTGAAGTCGAAATGCGTATCGTCCGGGACGATGCGCAGCGACGGCAGCAGCCCGAGCGCTGCGACCACGGTGAGAACGGCAATGAGAATGCCAAGCCCGATGAGAACGTAGTGAGTCACGGTCTTAGCTCCTAGATCGGCACGCTCTGCGGCCGCTTCCACCGCACCCACCAGGCTACGATCAGCCGGGTCAGCGTGAAGGCGGTGAACACCGTGGTGATGATGCCGATGCCGAGCGTCACGGCAAAGCCGCGCACCGGGCCGGTGCCGATGTAGAACAGCACGGCGGCAGCAATGAAGGTGGTGATGTTGGAATCGAGGATGGTCGCAAGCGCCCGCTTGAAGCCGGCGTCGATCGCCGAAATCGCATTGCGGCCACCCCGCAACTCCTCACGGATGCGCTCGTAGATCAGCACGTTGGAGTCGACCGCGATGCCGACGGTGAGCACGATGCCGGCGATGCCGGGCAGCGTCAGCGTGGCGTTGAGCAGCGACAACAGGCCGAAGATCATGGCGACGTTGATGGCCACCGCGATGTTCGCGAACACGCCGAACAGCCGGTAGGTCAGCAGCATGAAGATGATGACCAGGATCGAGCCGACGTAAGCCGCAAGCTCGCCCTTCTCGATCGAGTCCTGGCCGAGGCCCGGACCGACGGTGCGCTCCTCGACCACCGTGAGCGGGGCCGGAAGCGCGCCGGCGCGCAAGAGAATCGCGAGATCGTTGGCCGATTGCACCGTGAAATTGCCGGAGATCTGGCCCTGGCCACCGGTGATGGGCTCGCGGATGACGGGCGCCGAGATCACCTTGTTGTCGAGCACGATCGCGAAGGGCAGCCCGACGTTTTCCTGCGTGGCCTGCGCGAATTTGCGCGCGCCCGAGGTGTTGAACTTGAAGCTGACGACCGGCTCACCCGTGCGCTGGTCGAAGCTCGCCTGGGCGTCGGTCAGGTCGCCACCGGCGACCAGCACCTGCTTCTTGACCACATAGGGCGTGGGCGGCGGCGAGGCGCTCATCAGCAGCTCGGATTCCGGCGGCAACCGTCCCTGCTGCGCCTGATCCGGCGGCACGGACGCATCGACCATGCGGAATTCCATCTTCGCGGTCTTGCCGAGCAATTCCTTCAGGCGGGTCGGATCCTGAAGACCTGGGACCTGCACCAGAATGCGGTCGTTGCCCTGGCGCTGGATGACCGGTTCGACGGTGCCGAGCTCGTTGACGCGGCGCTCGACGATCTGAATCGACTGCTCGATGGTCTTGCGCATGCGGTCGAGCATCGCAGCCTGCGGAATCGCCAGGCGGATCACGCCGCCGCCGGCATCGGTCACCTCAAGGTCGCGCTGACCGCTGGATCCCATCAGTCCGCCCAGTGGCTGGGACAGCTCGCGCAGCTTGGCGAGCGCCGGCTGCACGTCGGATTCCTTGGTGATRCGAACCTCGGCCGCGTCGTTGCGCACGGTCACGCCGCCGGTGAATCCGATCTTGGCATCGCGCAGGGTCCGGCGGACGTCGTCGCGGACCTGGTCCAGCCTCTCCTTCTTCACATAGCTCGAATCGACCTCGAGCAGCAGATAGGAGCCGCCCTGGAGATCGAGGCCGAGCACGAGCCGGCGCTGCGCCCAGGCGGGCCAGGTCTTGACCTGCGCTTCGGGGAAGAAGTTCGGCACCGCGCAGAGGCACACGATCAGCGCCGTCAGGATAATCCCGAGCGCCTTCCACCGCGTGAAATACAACATCGACTGGACCTGTCAGATCAGGAGATTGGGATGCTCGCGGAAGCGCTCACTTCGACGCGGCGTCGTCCTTGGCGGCTTCCTTGCTATCCTTGGATTCCTTCGCCGGCTCGCCCTTCGCGCGCACGCCCGAGATCATCTGGCGCATCTGCCGCACGCGCACGCCGTCGGAAATCTCGAACTCGATCTGGTCGTCGTCGACGACCTTGGTGACCTTGCCGACGAGGCCGCCCGAGGTCACGACGGTGTCGCCGCGGCGGATGTTCTTCACGAGGTCGGCATGGTCGCGCACCTTCTTCTGCTGCGGGCGCAGAATCAGGAAGTACATGATCACGAAGATCAGGGCGAACGGCAGCAGCGACATCAACATGCTGTTGGTGTCGCCGGCGCCCGCGGCCTGGGCATACGCAGGGGTAATGAACATTCGGACGATCCTCGTGGAAACGGGGGAAAACCGGTCAGGCCCTCAAAGGCGACCGGTTCGGTCAAATTCGCGCGGACTATAGCGGCCATTGCCCCAATTGCAACGCTGCCAGACCGTCGATTTGGCCATCTTGCGGCGCGCCCTCAGGCCCGATAAGGCTGCATTCTCAGGAACTTCGGACATGCCCAAAAAACCAAGCAAAAGCCCGGCCGGCAAAGGCCCCCGCACCCCTGCCAGGACGCCTGCCCGCGTCGCGGCAAAACGTCCCAAGGCAACCCCCAAGGCAGTCGATAAGGCAGCCCCGGACCTCTCCCAGGATCGTATCGTCCGCGCGCTGGAGACGATCGCGGCGCACCTCGCCGCCCAGGGCAAGCCGGCCGTCGAACGCGAATCGTTCGAGCGGGCGGACGCCTATGTCTGGCACCCGGACGGCCGCCTCGCTGCGGTGCCGCGGGTCAGCCGCGTCGAGCTGTTCCTGCTGAAAGGCGTCGACCGGATGCGCGACATCCTGATGGAGAACACCGAGCGTTTCGCCAACGGCCTGCCGGCCAACAATGCCCTGCTCTGGGGCGCGCGCGGCATGGGCAAGTCGTCGCTCGTGAAGGCGGCGCATGCCAGCATCAACGCGGAGCGCAAGGCCGCCGATAAGCTGAAGCTGATCGAGATCCATCGCGAGGACATCGAGAGCCTGCCCGCGCTGATGGAGCAGCTGCGCGCCTCGTCCTTCTACTTCATCGTGTTCTGCGACGACCTCTCCTTCGACGGCAATGATGCGTCCTACAAGTCGCTCAAGGCCGTGCTCGAAGGCGGCATCGAGGGCCGGCCCGAGAACGTCATCCTCTACGCCACTTCCAACCGCCGCCATCTGCTGGCGCGCGAGATGATCGAGAACGAGCGCTCGACCGCGATCAATCCTGGCGAAGCCGTCGAAGAAAAAGTCTCGCTGTCCGATCGCTTCGGCCTGTGGCTCGGCTTCCACCGCTGCAGCCAGGACGAATATCTCGCCATGGTGCGGGGCTATTGCAGCCATTTCGGCATTGAGGTCGACGACGAGGCGCTGGAGCGCGAGGCGCTGGAATGGTCGACCACGCGCGGCTCCCGCTCGGGCCGCGTTGCCTGGCAGTTCGTGCAGGAGCTTGCGGGGCGGCTCGGCGTGAAGCTGACGGTGAATTAGCGGTCGGATCGCCACCTGGCTAGGTGCCGCCCTTCCTCGAAGGCGAGGGTCAAGGGCGCGTGCCTTGCTTCGTCACCATGTGCCGGGTCGGCGTGACGGTACTTTCAGGCGCGGCGGGCGAGATCGCAAATGAATCGCGCGCGAAGGCGACGCCTGCTACGCGCCGGCACTACGGCATCGGTGGTGGTCACCGGAACGAGCTTCGACGGGGACCAGGTGCCACCGGTTGCCCGCGTGTTGCAAAGAATGATCAGCAAACTGACAGCCGCAGCTTGATTGCTGCTAGTATTTTCTGACGATGGGCTTTGTCGTCGGAGGTGCTCCGGGCGCGGGCGGCGAGATAGAGAAGGTGACCCAGGTATTCCAGCCCGATGGCCGGTTTTCCGCAGCGAACTCGCCGTAAGCTTTCAAATTGAGATAGCCCTGCATGTCGCCGACCGGAAACAGGAATCCAATCTGGGGGCCGATGCCGACCACTTGGGACTGGAAGCAGCCGACACGGTCACCTGAACCGCTGTCGCAGCCGAGTTCCTTGTAGACATAGCCCACGAGGCCAACCATGACCTGCTTCGACAGGAATTGCGATGCACCCCAGTCGAAGTGCATGTCGACGCCATTCTGATACTGCGTTGCAGTGTTCTTGAAATTGTAGGTGAAGCCGATCACGCCGGAGAATTCGTGGCCGGTCTGCGGATTGAAATAGGTGTAGCCGCCGCCGACGTCGATCGCGCTGTGTCCGATGCCTATATTCGACAGGCGATCGGATTGGTAAGCGCCAACCGGGATGTCGCCCATGATATAGGTCATGTAGTTGTGGACCCCGGCGTTCCAGCGCAATTGAAATACCGGCGCGACATCCCCAAAGCCCCATGTGGTGTCGCTGATGGTGTCGGACCGCGCGAAGGGGACGTTGTTGCCGAGAGGGCCCGTGAGCACGCCTGACAAGGTGCCTGCCAGGCTGGTGCCGACGACGCCGTAGGCTGCTAACAGGGACACCGACGCCTGGCCGCCGAGAACCGGCGTCGCGAATACATAGGTTGGGATCACAAAGCCAAGATCGCCCGTGGCGTTGACGTTCAAATTCAGTTTTGCGTCGAGGGTAACATTGGCCGGAACCCTGTTGAGCGTGAACTCGCGCGCACGCGCGACGTCGGCGCCGGCGGAGACAGAGGTGTGATAGTAGATGTTTGCCAGCGACCAACCCGGCTGCTGCGGCGTGGCCGCCAGACTTCCAAAGAAACCGGGGACCCAGAAGCTGACGCCGCCTTCATCGGCCAACGCACAATGGGAAAAACCAACGATCGCGGACGTCAGGACGAATGCAGCAACGCCAAGTCTGCGTCGACGTGCTGATTTCGATCGCTCACTCTGCCCCGCCGCCAGTGCAATGCTCACTGTCATGTCGTGCCTCGTAAGATGTGTTACCTCCGAATACAATCCGGCGACAGCGTACCCCCGAGGCGATCGGGGCTCATCATGTAAAATTCAACGGGGATAGATCTATCGCAAGAAAGATCAATGCTGCGACCAAAGAGCCACATTCGGTAACCCAAGTCCGATCGGGCGCCACGGCAGACCTACTGCAACCCTCTCATAGCTGGAATTGTTGAGTATGCATTTTGTGCCACTGATTCTATTTTCGGACCCCAACAACGAGTGAGAAAAGCAAGCTCGCATCGCCGTTCGCCGGCGTCTCTTGCTGCAACGCGATGCCAACCGTTGTTAGGTCGCATAAGCCTCACGACTGCTTATTGGTAATCGAGTGTGACCAAGAGCAAAGTTGCCAGACGATGAACCTCAAACTCACGCTCGTCGGCGTCGTTCTAGCGTCAGTCTTCGCCGCACCTGTGGCCGCTGGCCTATTCGAGGATGCCGTCGATGCTCACGCCAGAGGCGATTACGCCAAGGCCCTGTACGGCCAAGGCATGGGGAAGCCGGCTACGCAGCAACCTCCCCGCTAGCCGAAACTTCTATTGCGGTGCGGATGACCACCATGGGCACAAATTCCAATGCTTCACTGCCAGATCGCCCAGCGCGTTCTCAAACAGGAGACGATCGCAAAGTCAGACAACAATGTTCACTTAAAGAACACGAAGCGGCACGAAGATCCTCAATTTCGTTGTTGCCGAAATGTCACCTGCATCGACATTGCAAGCTAGGCTTGATGCAGGTCAAACAAGTTGATTGGTCAGAGACCTTCTTGGTCATATGTTTGCGAGTTGTGGCCGACCTTGAGGAGGCGACGGTGCAGAAAGTTTTCCTCATTTGCATCGCGGCAGGATTGTTGAGCGGACCCGCTCTTGYGTCCGACCTGCCCGTCAAAGCTCCGATATACAAAGCACCAATCGTGGCACCATTGTATAATTGGGGAGGGTTTTATGTTGGTGCCAACTTCGGTGGAGGATGGTCCAACGGCAGCCTGAACATTCCCGGCAACAATCTGTATGGCGGCCTGACCGAATTCGTTGGAGGCGTGCAGGCGGGCTATAACTTCCAGGCCGGTCACTTTCTGTTTGGTGTCGAAGGTGAGTTCGATGGAGCCGGCTTCGGTCATCCGGTCCTTCCTGCTCCGACATTAGCCTTTGTAGACCAGCACTGGATCGGCACCGTGGCGGGCCGTGTCGGCCTCGTGAATGATCGATGGCTCGTATTCGGCAAGCTTGGCGGCGGCTGGGTCAACAGCAGCGCTACTTTGAACCTCCCCGGCGCCACTTGGAACGGGACCAGCACGAACACCGGCTGGTTGGCGGGCGCTGGCATCGAATACGGCTTCAAGTCGCATTGGACCGTCAAACTCGAATACGATTATCTTGGGCTATCGAACTGGCGTTCTCCCACCGTCCCCTCGGTCGCTTTGAACCGCGACCTACAAATGGTCAAAGCTGGCATCAATTATAAATTCGAAAGCGGCCTTCCTGCGGTGGCCGAGGCGCCGAAGCATTCCCACGAGCCTTCGGACGACGAAGATCTACAGAAGAAATCACAAAACCCGATCGCGGATTTGGTCAGCGTGCCGTTTCAGAGCAACACCAATTTCAATACCGGACCATTCAATCGCACCCAGGAAGTACTCAACATTCAACCCGTCGTGCCCATGCATTTAAACGAAGACTGGAACGTGATCTCACGTACCATCATTCCGTTGGTGAGCCAGCCAAGTCCGTTCTTCGACAGCAACACCAACGGGATTGGCGACATTACTCAATCGTTGTTTGTGTCCCCCGTGCACCCCGGACCGCTGATCTGGGGCGTGGGACCAGTCTTCACCGTTCCGTCCGCAAACGACCCCATCCTCGGGACCGGTAAATTCTTGTTCGGCCCAACGGCCGTGTTAGTGGTCACGCCGCCACATTGGGTGATCGGTGTATTGCTCAATAACCAGTGGTCGGTCGGCGGCAATCCGCTGCGACCGCCCGTCAACGCCTTCCTCGCCCAGCCCTTCGCCAACTACAACATGGCGCACGGCTGGTACCTGAACACGTCACCCATCATCACCGCGGATTGGCTCGCGGCGTCGGGGGAGCGGTGGACAGTGCCGGTTGGCGGCGGTATCGGTCGGGTTTTCAGAGTGGGTGATCAACCGATCAACGCATCGATTCAAGCCTATTACAACGTGATACGTCCGACTGGCGCTCCGGCCTGGTCACTGCGAACTACTGTCGCGTTGCTGTTCCCGGTTAATTGACACGGCAACCTGGCGCGCAACGAGACTTGTGTCTCGGTGTCCGAAGTGGATGATCGCGTCCTTTGTACTGTGGGCGGACAACTTCCCGACGCCGCGTAATACGGTCCACCTTGGACTCGGTTCGGTTCATAACACATCTCCGATTGGCAGAATACATCCGAGGTCAAGATCGCCCCGGAATTTGCGTGGCGCCACCAACAGCTAGTTCAACGCAGAATCGTCACACCATGCGTCTGCAATGCCTCGATGATACCGTCGAAGATCAGCGCAACGCCCATCGCAGAGACGAAGAAGCCAACTATTCGGGTGATAGCATCGATCCCCATTGCGCCGAGCCTGTCGAAAAGTTTCCCGGCATATGCCAGACACAGGTAGGTGACGACCATCGTCGCGAAAATAGCCACGACGATCGCTACGAAAGAGGCCAGTTCCGCTGATGATCGCTTAATCGTGGCAGTCATGCCGAGGATGGTGGCGATAGCGCCTGGTCCGCACATGAGCGGCATCGCAAGCGGCACGAAAGCTATGTTACCGCTCTGATCCGCGCCGCTGGCCGGAATCACGCCACCGGAAGCGGATGGTGAAAATAGTTCAAAGCCGATCTTCATCAGGATGATCCCGCCAACGATGCGGACCATGCTCAGCGGCACGCCGAACAAGCGTAGGATCAGCGTTCCGAAGATCAAGAAAAAGAGAGATAGAAGCAGCGCATAGAGGCAAGCTTTCCATGCCACCTTGCGATGTGTGGCGGCGTCCTTGCCTTCCAGCATCTTCAGATAGACCGGCAGGACCTCGAACGGATTTATTATCGCGAGCAAAGTCGCGAACGTACCCACGAACAGCGAGAGTTCATGACCCATTATGCCTGCGCCTCACCCTTTCTCCGGGTGCTCGACTTCGGTGAAAAGGCTCCCCTGTGCCGCACCTGAGCCTGCGCGGCCGCCGCCGGCACCGCGGAGCACCCATGCTGCACCCACTGCGAGAACTGCACCCACGAGTGGACCTGCGACATACACCCAATAGCTCGTGAAGTCGGTCGCGATTAGGTTCGGGCCGAACGTGCGCGCTGGGTTCATCGACGCTCCCGAGATAGGGCTCCCCCACAGCCCGGCAAGTGCAATGTACGCGCCGACGCCGATCGCGCCGATGATCCCGATGTTCTGAGCGCCTGATGCCGTGCCGAGAATGACACTGACGAGACCGAGGGTCAGCACGGCCTCCATCAGGAACGCATCGGACGCGGAGTATCCCGACGCGGGATAGTTCGACCCGTAGCTGGCCGACACGTTGATCACGGCGTGCAGGAACAGTGCCGCGAGCGTCGCCCCGATCAACTGCACGACGATATATCCCGGTACGCGACGCCATGGGAAGTCGCCACGCACCGAGAACGCGATACTGACCGCGGGATTGAGATGAGCGCCGGACACCTTGCCCATGAAGAGGATGATCGCCATCACCATCAGACCGGGTGCGACGACCGCAGCGGCACGGCTGATCGTGCCGGGAAAGGCCTGCCCCATCATGCCGCCACCGGCGGCCACGAGGACGAGGAAGAACGTTCCGAGCAGCTCCGAGAAGAGGCGGCGCCACTCTTGGTTCGGATCGAGGAAGTCGTTTAGCGACGCGACAAGCTCGTGATCCAGATGGCTCAGTGTTCTGTCGGCCTCTGTTTGCGCCATGAGCTGCTCTTTCCTCTAGTCGATGCCGCTGTCCGTTAGCCTCTCGCACCGGGCCAGCACGGCTCCTCGGGTCTTCGGCGCGCTTGCGGATTTTTCGAGCGGGATAGGCATGCCTTCAATCCTCCAAGACGGGACCACACCAGCCGGGCAGGTAGCTCGCCTCCTCGGTTTTGGACAATTCCAGGGCTTGCTCGAGAGCGGCCTCGAAGTGGGTCTCTACGGTTTTGCGCTTGACCCGGCGACGCAAAAAATCCGCCCACAAGAACTCGCTGAACGGCGTCGTGTCCTTGGCGTACCCGCCGGCGCGCCGCAGTTCGCCCGCCAACGAGCGGAACGGATCGTCAATAAGCCCGGCCACGGTCTTCGGCAAATCCTTGTAAGGGCGCAGACGGCCCTCGTCGTCGTACGAATGCATCCAGCTTTGATTGTCCAAGACGAACCAGAACGAATTGGGCTCCAGCGTCCTGAGGTTTTTCACCACGGTAACCAATACCTCTTCGACCCCTTCTTCATGGAGCGCACGCGCCAGGTGGTGATGATCGATGACGTAGTGGCGGTCCTTTGGGCCAAGCACGACGGGGATCATGTGCTTACCCAGGAACTCGGCTCCTTTCTCTTTGCTCTCGTCGCGCCAGCGCTTGCGCTTCTCCTTGACCTCCCGAATGCCGACCGTCATCTGGGTCGGGCGCAGGTCTGCGATCGCAACGGGCTTGAGAATGGGTTCACGGTCCGACATCGTGCAGACTTCTTTGATCACTAGTCCGGAAATGTTCGCTTTTAGAAGACGTCGTCGCCTCGTCAGCAACCGACCGCGAGGCCARCCGCGTCCGGTCGGTCCCGATCACCGGACATTCTCAGCGCCCGTCGGCAAAGCCCGCCTTTATAACAACGACCCTTCGTTGTGCTCACGGTGGACTATTCCATTGATCTGGATCAACGGTCGGCCAAGACTCTTGGCGCACGCCCGTACCGGGGCTACACGGACATGATGGCGCTTCGTGATTGTGGTCGATGACGATGCGGCCATCCTGAAGCGTATGGCGCATGCTGTTCGCAGGTTTAGCTTCGAATAGTCAATTCGAGGGAGTCTGACCATGAACATCACTCCCACCATGCGCGCATTGGTATGGTCGACCTCCGTTCTGGCTCTCACAATTGGCCCGACCTTCGCCCAGCAGATCTCGGGAACGCCGGGCTCACTCAGCGCCACGACGACGATAGACGGCAAATATCTCCCAAACCCGCCCGCGCCGTTCGGCGGAACGATCAATATGGATGCCAAGGGTTCCAAACCCTATTGGCCACCGACCGTGGTGCCGCCCAAGGCGGCGCCCAACGTCCTGCTGATGTCCTTCTTGCGTTAACAGCGGACGTCCGCGCCTCGAACGCGGTGCCGCAGGCGACAAAGATGGTCGGTGTACAAGTCCGGAATGCGTTGGGTGCCTCTTGCCGGTAACCATGTCCACTGGCTATTGCCGTCCAGATGGCACTTATGGGTCCTTAGAGGATGTCAGTCGAAGGCAAAGATGCGCTTCCAGTCCTTCTTCATGTCGACGACCGCCCACTTGTTGACGGCCGCGGCGTCGAGCGCGACGTCGAGTTTCCCGAAATGCGAGTCGCGGTCATAGGCATATTCGCGTTCCGCATCGGTATGGTGGACGATCAGGCCGAACCGCGCGCCACTGGCGCCGAGCGTCGTCCATTGCAGCATTTCGAGATCGCCGTCGGAGTTGCCGAAGGCGGCGATCGGACGCCGGCCAATGTGCTCGTTGATGCCGATCGGCTTGCCCGCCTTGTCGTCGATGAAATTGATGTCGGGCAGCCGGAAGAGCGTTGGCGCACCGTCCTTGATCTCAAATCGGGTTTTGATCGACGATCCGACCACCTGCTCCGGAGGTATTCCGTAAATCCGCTCGGTCCAGGGCCGCATGAATTCGATGCCGCCGCCCGACGCGATGAAGGTCTTGAAGCCGCTGGCCCGGAGATAGGCGAGCAGTTCGAGCATCGGCTGGTAGACCAGTTCAGTATGCGGCCGCTTGAAGCGGGGATCGCGCGCGGTCGCCAACCAATCCGTGACAATCTTCTCGAACTCCGCCGTGGTCATGCCGGCATGTGTCACGGCGATGATTTCGACCAATCCTTTTTCGCCTGAAGCCGCAAGCGCCTTCAGGTCGCCGTCCAGCACCGCCGCGAACGGCTGCTTGGTCTTCCATTCCGGATGCATTGGCGCCATGGCCTTCACGCGGTCGAGGGCGAAGGCCAGTTGCACGTACATCGGCTGCTCGACCCATAGTGTGCCGTCATTGTCGAAGGTCGCGATGCGCTGGTCGACCGGGACGAAATAAGGCCCATTCTGCGTCGTGACGCGCGCAACAAAGTCGAGGATCGAGGCCTTGGTCGCGCCGTCGTTCCATGATGGCAGTGGATCGCTCTGCGCTTGTGCCATTGCGGATTTGGAACGGAGTGAAACGGACAGTACCGGAAGCATCGCCAGGGACGAGAGAAGGACGCGACGATCGATAGCAGGTAAACGGATGATCGGCTTCATGGTCGACGCCTTTCCATTGCCCAGCGGGCGCACGGAAATTCGGTGCGCCCGCCATGAAACCAGTCGATGCCAGGCGCTACTTGCCCACCGCCGCCCGGGCCGCCTCGATTTTCGCCTTCACGGCATCGAGGTTGAAACTCGCGCCCTTTTGCATCGGCGGAAACTCGATCGCCGTCATCGCCAGCTTTTCCACCTGCTGCTGAACAAATACAAAGCGCCAGAATTCGTATTTGAACCAGTCGAAGTATTGCTGCGCGCCTTCTTTACTCCCGTTATCGGGCCAGCCCGTGCGCTCGAATGGATCGAGGCGAAGATTGGTCAAATAGGGCACGTCAACCTTGGTTTTTTCGCCGAGCCAGCCTTTTGGCTGGTCGATGAAGCGATACTTGAAGTCGTCGATGCGCACGGCACCGAGTTCGCTCTCTCCGAAGTAAAAGATTTCGTGCCGGTTCGACGGCCCCTTGCCGGTAATCATGTCCATCTGGTTATAGCCGTCCAGATAGCACTTATAGGTCGTGTCACCGATCTGTTTGCCCTTCTGCAGCTCCTCTGCAATGTTCGGGTTGCCGGCGGCCGCTAGCAAGGTCGGAAACCAGTCCAGACCGGAAATGATGCCGTTCTCGACCTTGCCGGCCGGCACCTTGCCCGGCCAACGGATCATGCAGGGCACACGGAAGCCACCTTCCATGACGGTGCCTTTGCTCTGCGCGAAAGGCGTCTGCCCGCCATCAGGCCAGGTGAAGACCTCGGTGCCGTTGTCGGTGGTGAAGACCACGATGGTGTTGTCGTCCACGCCCATATCCTTGAGCTTCTGCATCACCATGCCGACGTCGTCATCGAGCTGCGCCATGCCGGCTTCATGTATCGACCAGCCGTTCCTGGAGTTGCGCGTTGCCTCGTACTTTGGTGAAAGATGCGTGACGATGTGCATCCGGGTCGGGTTGAGCCATAGAAAGAACGGCTTGTTGTCGGCCYTGGCCTTCTCGATGAACTTCAGCGCAAGATCGCGAATTTCGTCATCTACGGTTTCCATCCTCTTTGGATAAAGCGTTCCGGCATCCTCGATCCGCTGTTTGCCGACCTTGCCCCAGCGTGGATCCACGGTGGGGTCGTCCACGGCGGTCGCGTATGTATGGAGCATATTGCGCGGACCGACGACGTTCAGCAGGTCCTGCGGGTAATTCGGGTGCGCGGGGTCCTCCATGGCGTCGAGGTGATAGAGGTAACCGAAGAACTCGTCGAAGCCATGCACCGTCGGCAAGAATTCATTCTTGTCGCCAAGGTGATTCTTGCCAAACTGGCCGGTGGCGTAACCCATTCCTTTCAACGCCGTGGCGATGGTCACGGCCTGCGCGGGTATGCCGATGGCAGCGCCGGCCTGGCCGACCGTGGTCATGCCGGTGCGGATTGGCAATTCACCGGTGATGAAGTTGGCGCGACCTGCCGTGCAGCTCGCCTCGGCATAGTAATCGGTGAACAGCATGCCTTCGGCGGCGAGCTTGTCGAGATTGGGCGTCCGGCCGGCCATCAGGCCGCGGTGATAAGCGCCGATATTCCACATGCCGATGTCGTCACCCATGATGAAGACGATGTTCGGCCGCTGCCCGGCTGGCGCGGGTGCCGGCTGCTGCGCCTGTGCCGCGGTTGTCAGCCCGACAGCCGAGAGCGCCGAAGCGGCGACAAGAGAACTCCCGCTCAGCAAAAGATCGCGGCGTTTCATTCCGCCGCCCGATTGTGGAGTAGCGTCGTGGGAATCTCCAGGTGGAAGCTTATTGCTCATGACGTACTCCTCCCGTTGTTACGCAATTGGCTCTGTTCGCTTGACGCATCGGAAGCCGGCGTGGCTTGTGGAGGTGGTGACCGGCCCGACGCGGCCTCTTGGATCACTTGCTCGCTATTCCGTTGGCGGGCGCTCCGACGCGGAGCGCCCGCTCACCTCATATTTATCTGCTACTTGCCAGCCTGCGACTGCATGGCCTTTTCGATCTGCTCCTTGACCGCTTCCAGATTGAAGCTCGCCCCCTTCTGCATCGGCGGGAACTCGATCGCCGTCTGGGCGAGCTTGCCGACCTCCTGCTGCACGAACTGGAACCGCCAGAACTCGTAAACAAACCAGTTATAGAATGCCAACGACCCCTGCGCGCCGTTGGGCATGTTCGTGCGTTCGAAGGGATCAAGGCGGATATTGGTGAGGATCGGCCAATCAACCTTGACCGTGGCGCCCAACCAGCCGCTTGGCTGATCGGTGAAGCGATACTTGAAGTCGTCGATACGCACCGCGCTCAGTGTGCCCTCGGTGAAATAGAAGACCGAGTGGCGGGCAGACGGGCCCTTTCCGGTAATCAGGTCCATCTGGTTGTATCCGTCGAGGTAGACCTTGTAGGTCTTGCCGGCGAGTTGCTTTCCTTTCCTCAACTCGTCGGCAATATTCGGATTGCCCGCTGCGGCGACGAAGGTCGGGAACCAGTCGAGTCCGGAGATAATGCCGTTCTCGACCTTTCCCGCCGGCACCTTGCCCGGCCAGCGGATCATGCAGGGCACGCGGAAACCGCCTTCCATGGCCGTTCCCTTGCCGCCTGCAAATGGCGTCTGTCCGCCATCAGGCCAGGTGAAGTTCTCCGCGCCATTGTCGGTTGTGAACGCGACGATCGTGTTGTCGTCGAAGCCCTCGTCCTTGAGCTTCTTCATGACGGCGCCGACGATATCGTCCAGTTGGGCGAATCCGCCCTCGGAAACCGACCAGCCGTTTTCGGAGTTGCGCATGTTCTCGTATTTTTCCGAAAGGTGCGTGACGACGTGCATGCGCGTCGGGTTGAGCCAGACGAAGAACGGCTTGTTGTCCCGCTTGGCCTTGTCGATGAAGTCGAACGTGATCTTCAGGATTTCGTCATCCACCGTCTCCATCCGCTTTGGATAAAGCGGTCCGGAGTCCTCGATCTTTTGCTTGCCGATCTTGCCCCAGCGCGTCTGCACCGTCGGATCGTCGACGTCGGTCGCCCAGGAATGAACCATGTTGCGCGGACCGACGGTGGCCAGTAGCGCTTGCGGGTAGTTGCGGTGGGCCGGGTCTTCCATCGCGTCGAGGTGGTACAGATAGCCGAAGAACTCGTCGAAGCCGTGCATGGTCGGCAGGAATTCGTTGAGGTCGCCGAGGTGGTTCTTGCCGAACTGCCCCGTGGCGTAGCCCATGGATTTTAGTGCGGTCGCGATCGTCGGTGCCTGCGCCGGCATTCCGATCGGGGAGCCAGCCTGGCCGACCGTGGTTAGCCCGGTGCGGATCGGCAATTCTCCTGTGATGAAATTGGCACGGCCCGCCGTGCAACTCGCCTCGGCGTAATAGTCGGTGAAGCGCATGCCCTCCGCGGCGAGCTTGTCGAGGTTTGGTGTCCGGCTCGCCATGATGCCCTGATGATAGGCACCGATATTGAACCAGCCGATGTCGTCACCCATGATAAAAACGATGTTCGGCCGTTGTCCCCCCGTTGCGGGCGCTGGAGCCGGCTGCTGCGCTTGTGCCGGCGTTGTCAGTCCGACGGCCGAGAGCGCCGAAGCGGCCACAAGCGAACTGCCGCTCAGCAGCAGATCGCGGCGTTTCATTCCGCCGCCCGATTGCGGCGCAACGTCGTGGGATTCTTCTGGCGGAAGCTTGCTACTCATGACGTGCTCCTCCCGTTGTTATGCAATTGGCGCTGTTCGCTGATGCACCGGAAGCCGACRACGCTTGTGGAGGTGTCTACTGGCCCGGCGCGGCCTGCTTGATCACTTGCTTGCCATTCCGTTGGCGGGCGCCCCGCCCTGGGGCGCCCGCTTCGTCGGATCACGCTCGTGGCGCGCAGCTAGTCGCTGCGACCGGCAGTCTTGGCCTGCTTGATCTGTTGCATCACCTGATCGAGATTGTAGCTCGCCGGGTCCTGCAGCGGCGGGTACGCAATATAGCTCTCGAGTTCCTTCAGCCAGAGCGCCTGGCCGATGGGCAGCATGTTCCAATCGTAGATGTAGGCTGTCGAAGGGGAGCCGATTGTGCCGCCCTGGCCCATGAGCGTCTTGTATTGTGAACCGATCGAAGTCTCGAACGGGTCTCGCTTGATGTTGACGACCTGGGCCCAGTGATAGGGAAGCGCTCCGGCAATAAAGCCCGCCGGGTTGTCGGACACCATCGTGAAGTAGATCTTCCAGTTCTTGTAGCGCACCGCCGACGGATCCTTGCCCGAATAGTAGAAGAAGGTATCGCGCGCCGACGTTTCCGAACGCCCGGAGAGGTATTCGGCCTGATCGACGCCATCGAGCGTCGTCTTCACGATGCCGGGATATTGGCCGGCCTCGATGCGCTTCTTCAGCGCGTCTCCCTTTGCACCACCGGCGATGTTGACAAATGTGGGCAGCCAGTCGAGTGACGCGAATATGTCGTTCTTGATGGTGCCGGGCTTGATGACCCCCGGCCAGCGAACGAGCGCCGGAGCGCGCATGCCGCCTTCCCAGGTGCTCAGCTTGCCGCCCTTAAACGGAGTGGTGCCGCCGTCCGGAAAGGTGATGGTCTCGGCGCCGTTGTCTGTCGTGAACACGATGATCGTGTTGTCGAGCTGGCCCATGTCCTGGAGCTTCTTGAGCACATAGCCGATGTTGTCGTCCATCTGCTTCATGCCGGCCTCGTTGAGGCCCCAATCCTTGCCGCCGGGCTCGCCGACCATGGCCGCGTACTTGTCATTCAGCACGGTTGTGATGTGCATGCGCGCAGGGTTGTACCAGACGAAGAAAGGCTTGCCCGTCGTCTTCGGATCGTTGCGATCGATGAAGTCGATGACCTTGGCCGAGATTTCCTCGTCGACACCCTTCGATCGCTCGAGTGTCAGCGGGCCCTGGTCGATGCACTGCTGAGTCCTGGACGTACCATCGGACTTGCACGACAGGACGTTGCGCGGAGGCGTCAGGCAAACCGACGTTTTCGGATCGACCGCGCCCGGTACCTCCGGGATGCCGGGGATCGGCGTATTCTTGCATGGCGGGGCAACAGTCTGCTGGGTTGGGGACTTGTTGATGTCCGGGAAGCTCACGCCCTGCATCGCATCGAGGTGATACAGGTAGCCCCAGAATTCCTGGAAGCCGTGCGCGGTCGGCAGTGCGTCGGTGTGATCGCCGAGATGGTTCTTGCCGAATTCGCCGGTGTTGTAGCCGAGATCGAGCAGGAACTTGGCGAGCGCCGGGGTGCCGGGCCGCAGATAGGACGGGCTGCCTGGAAGTTGCGGAGGAATCATGCCGGTGCGCAGCGGATGCATGCCGGTGAAGAAGGCGTTGCGACCGGCGGTGCAGCTCTGCTCGGCATAGTAATGCGTGAAGATCGCGCCTTCGTTGCCGATGCGATCGATGTTGGGCGTCTCGCCGACCATCAGGCCGCGATGGTAGATGCTCGGCTGGTACAGGCCGATGTCGTCACCCATGATGAAGAGGATATTGGGTTTCTGTGCCGGCTGTGCGGTCGCCGGCGTGCTGGCTGCCCCGGACAGCGACATCAATATCGTCGCGCCAAGCAGCGAGGCGCAGGACCTCTTGTGGCAACTGGACGTCTTGAACGGTGGAATTGCGGCAAAGGGTGGCTTGTCATTGAATATGCAATTCAACATGGCCTCGCTCTCCCATTATGATGCGATAGAGACACCTCGCCTGATGCACCGAAATCCAAGGTGACTCGTGGATGTGTCGATCGGCTCCGCATGCCGCGCAGCCGGCCGGTAGCGTCGGCAGTAGTTCGGCGCGCACAAATGCGAGCCGCCTTTGATGACCTTGCGTGGAATCTTGACGTTGGTCGTTCTGGGGTCGTAGCTGTCGGCCTCGCGGCCGCCGCGCGGGTTCTCTGGAATGCAGCAGGCTTTTGCAGCGTCGGCCTCATGCCGAGGCGAGTACCAGTCGGACGTCCATTCCCAGACGTTGCCGATCAGATCGTGCAGCCCGTAACCGTTCGGCGGAAATGCGGTGACCGGCGATGTCCGTTCGTATCCGTCGTCCCTGGTGTTCTGGCGTGGAAATTCGCCCTGCCAGGTGTTGGCCATGTGACGGCCCCCGGGCGCAAATTCATCTCCCCATGCGAACTCGGCGCCGTCCAGTCCGCCGCGCGCCGCGAACTCCCATTCCGCTTCGGTTGGCAAATCCTTGCCGGCCCATTTTGCGTAGGCGATCGCATCGCTGAAGGCCACATGCACGACGGGATGATCGTCCAGCCCACGGATGTCGCTGCCCGGCCCGTAGGGATGCCGCCAGTTCGCGCCTTTGGCGAAGGTCCACCACTGGCTGAAGTCCCGGAGACTGACCGGATGCGCGGGCGGAGAGAACATCAGCGAGCCCGCATAGACCATGTGCGGGAGTATTCCCGGATAGTCCTTTGGATCGGGCGCGATCTCGGCAACGGTGACGTGGCCGGTAGCCTTGGCGAACGCCTTGAATTGCCGGTTGGTCACTGGATGGCAATCCATCCAGAACGCATCCACGGTGACACGGTGGACCGGCGCTTCTTCCGGATAGTGCCGATCCGAACCCATGCGAAACGTGCCACCCGGCACGAACAGCATCCCCTCACCTGTTGGATGCTGGTACGATTGTCCGGAATCAGGCGACGATTTCGTATCAGCCAGCTTCATGCCGAACTCCGGACCCGTGCGTCATTGGCCTGCGCTGCTACGGAAACGGAACGACAGACTTCCAGGTTGATCTAAATCAAAGGGTCCTGGTCACAACGTTGACGGTCCGGCTGCCAAGTCCGCTGCGCCATCGAAACTGAAGCAGCTTCAGGACATTAGGACATTTCACCGGCAGCCGTCGGCTACTTTGCATGGGGTTGTTTTTCGAAAATTGATTGTCCGGCCACAAAAGCCTCAGTACGCCACGGTTCGAGGCAGCTTCTCGGCTTGGCGACCGCCGCCTCTGGAATACTGGACCGCCCGCACCAGTGCGCAATGTGCACAAGGCGGGCGATGACAGCATACTCGTGGTGATTGCGTGCCCTACTCTGCGGGCCCGCGCCTCACGCCCCGTTCAGGAATTGAAGCGGGTCAACCGGGCTCGATCCCTTACGGATCTCGAAGTGGAGCTGCGGCGACGCCACCTCCCCGGATTGACCCGACTTGGCAATGACCTGACCGCGCTTGATGGTATCGCCGCGCTTCACCATCAGCTCACTCGCATGGGCATATGCGGTGACGTAGCCGTTGGAGTGCCGAACCAGGACCAGATTGCCGTAACCTTTGAGCTCGTTGCCTGAATAGGCGACGACGCCGTCTTCTGCCGCCTTGACCGGCGTACCCTCGGGCACCGCGAGATTGATGCCGTCATTGGACTTGCCATTGGTCTTGGCGCCGTAGCTCGTGACCACCTTGCCGCGCACCGGCCAGCGGAAGGTCGGCAGCGCGCTCGTGGTCTCCGCAGCTTTCGCCGGAGCCTCCGCGGCCTTCTCTTCGACATTGGCCGTGGCCTGGGCCAGACGCGCGCTTTGCACGGGTGCGGCGACAGCGGCCATCTTGGTGGCGGGCGCGGGAGCAACTGCAACGGGCTGCAGCGTGCCCGCGACAGGAGCCGCAGCAACCGGCGCCGCGACGGCGGCGGTCTTGGCACCCGGCACGGTCAGCCTGGTGCCGAGCTTGAGCTTGGCCGACGGAGCAAGACCGTTGGCGCGGGCGAGTTCGACAGGCGAGATATGGTTCTTGCGGGCGATGCTGGCGAGCGTGTCGCCGTGGTTGACGAAGTGCGTGCTCGGCGGCGCGGCGACAGCTGCAACCGGCTTCGCAGCAGGCGCCATCGCGGGAGCCGCCGCGACAGGAGCCATCGCCGGTGCGGGCGCAGCCGCTGTGGCCGGATGCGGGATGATCAATTGCTGGCCGGGCGAGAGCGCGCGCGGGCCCTTGTAGCCGTTGGCGGCGAGGATCGCCTGCGGCGTGACGCGATAGCGCTTGGCGAGCACGTCGAGAGTGTCGCTGGTACCGACGATGATTTTGGTCCCGCCGGCCGGCTGGGCGGCCGCGACCGAGCGCGGCGGCACGGTGGCCGTGGTCTCCAGATGCGGCTGCGCCGGGGGCGCGTAGGAGCTGACGCCGCGACCGCCTCCGGACACGCCGCCACCCGCCGCAACCGGATAGGATTGCGGCGCGGAGACCGCCGGCGGCGGCAAGGGCTGCGACTGATAATAACCGGGCTGCGTCTGCGGCCGCGAATATTGCGGCAGCTCACGCTGCGGCGGCGGTGCCTGCTGCACCGAGCCGGTCTGCTCAGACGCGAAAGGATTGGAGAAATTCGACTGGGACAGCCGCGACTGCATGTCGGCGCTGCACCCTGCGAAGCTGAACGAGATCAGCGCCAAGACCGCAACCTGCGGCACGCGGCGCGAGTAAAGCAACTCGGCGACTACAGACATGGTTACTCACTCGTACGCAACAGAACTGGTCTTTTAAGTAAACACGTCGCGAGTAAATAACGGCTTAACCCTCCCAATAAGATGTTGGCGGCACAGCACCGATCCGGAAATCTACAGCTCCCGCGCCACCCCGGGCAGCGCCGGCACGAAGCGGACCTCGACGAGTTCCTTGCGCTCGATCCCGGCTTCGGTCCGGCTGAAGCGGACCAGCGTCTGCACACCATGGTGCGGGCCGATGGGTGCGATCAGGATGCCGCCGACCTCCAGCCGCTCGACCAGGTTCTCCGGAAGCTGCTCCATCGCGGCGGTGACGATGATGCGGTCGAACGGGCCGATATTGGCCGGCAGGTTGAGGCCGTCGCCGAGCATCACCTCGACATTGTGACAGTTTAGCTTTTCGAGCCGGGCGCGTGCCGCCTCCGCGAGCTTGCGGTAGCGCTCGACGGTCAGCACCTGGCCTGCGAGACGCGACAGCACGGCGGCCTGATAGCCCGAGYCGGCGCCGATCTCGAGCACGCGGTGCTTCTTCTGGAGCTGCAGCTGCTCGGTCATGTAGGCGACGACGAAGGGCTGGCTGATGGTCTGCCCGCAGGCGATCGGCAGCGCGCTGTCACGATAGGCGGCGTCGCGATCGGTCTCCTCGACGAACAGATCGCGCGGCACCTCCTCCATGGTTCGTAGCACCGCCTGATCGCTGATGCCCCGCCGCCTCAGCGAGAGCTGAAACATCATCTTTTCCGGCGGGTGCTGATCGGAGGTCATCGCTGCTTATCGTCTCGTCGGGTCCGGGGCCACGTGTCTCGTTAAGACCCGGGGCAGGAATCCTGTTCCTACCCAGGAACCCATGATAGCCGTTCGGGCGCGGTATTGGACCATAAATCGGCTTGCAACGGGTTGGCTGCAAAGACCATTTTCAGGTGTCCGCTCGCCGAAACGCGCATTGCGTCGATTCGCGTTATCTGCGAACGTTTTCCGCAAATGGGCAAGGACTCAACGACTATGACCGCGACCGGACCTTCGGGCCGCTCTGTATTCCTCGTCGAGGACGAGGTGATGATCAGGATGATGGTCGCGGATATGCTCGAAGAGCTCGGCTACAAGGTGGCTGCCGAGGCCGGCGATATCACCGAGGCCCTGCGGCTCGCCCAGGCGACCGAGTTCGACATCGCCATCCTCGACGTCAACGTCAACGGCAAGGTCATCTCTCCGGTCGCCGATGTCATCAGGGCGAAGGGCTGCCCGTTCATCTTCGCCACCGGCTACGGCTCCTCCGGCCTGCCCGAGCAGTACCGCGACCGGCCGGCTCTGCAGAAGCCGTTCCAGCTCGACGCGCTCGGCAAGACCATCGAAGCCGCCCTTCGCGGCGGCTAGCGATTACTTCAGCGTCGCGCTCAGCGCTTCGGAAAACGCCTCATTGGTGCGGTCGAGCCGGAGCGGCGTGACGGAGACATAGCGCTCGCGCAGCGCCGCCAGATCGGTGCCTTCGGCAGGCGTATCCATCATCGCGGCACGCTCGAAGCCGATCCAGAAATAGGGATTGTTGCGGCCGTCCCTGCGCTCGTCGATCCTGAGGAAGCCGAGATTGCGCTTGCCCTGGCGCGTGACGCGGATGCCGAGCACCTCTTCCGGTGTACATGCCGGGAAATTGACGTTGATGACGGTGTCCTTCGGGATGCCGGCGGCGATCACCTTGCGCAGGATGTCGGGTCCGAATTTGAGCGCGGTGTCCCAAAGCGGGCGCTCGCGCGTCTCGACGCTGAACTCCTGCGACAGGGCGAAAGACGGCAGCCCCAGGATGGTGCCCTCCAGCGCGCCGGCGATGGTGCCGGAATAGACCACGTCCTCGGCGACGTTGCGGCCCTTGTTGACGCCGGACAGTACGAGGTCCGGTGGCTTGGTGCCGAGGATATGGCGCGCGCCCATGATGACGCAGTCGGTCGGCGTGCCGCGCACGGCGAAGTGCTTTGGTCCGACCTCGCGCAGGCGCAGCGGATCGTTCAGCGAGAGCGAATGCGACACGCCGGACTGGTCGAGCTCGGGCGCCACGACCCAGACGTCGTCGGACAATGCGCGTGCGATCTCCTCCACGACCTTGAGGCCGGGGGCGTGAATGCCGTCGTCATTGGTGCAGAGAATGCGCATATTAAAAATCGTTCCTGAAGCGGGTCTGAGCCGTCTTATCCGGCCGGGGCCGATCAGGCAAACCGGCCGACTGGGTCCGGCGGCGGGTTCCCAGCCTGGTCCTGCTACCTGCGGATGCGCCATTGCGGCAGGAAGCGTGCGAGCCTGCCTTCCGCGCGCAGCTTCATCGCCGGCACCACCAGGCTCACAACCGGAGCCTCGATCACCCCGAGCGCCTCCAATTGCGCGAGGATCGGCTCCGGCTCCCGCGTCTGCGGAAAGCGTTCGCGCGCCACGGTCAGCGCCTTGTCGAAATCCGCAGCATTCACGCCGGGCTTGGCCCGCCGGCTGCACACGAGATCGTCATCCCAGAGCCGCGCGATCGCGATGTCGAGCACACCACGCAGACGCTGATCGACAGCCTGGATACCGGCACCTGTCACCGCCCATTGTCTGCCGACCCAGAAGATGTCGCTGTGCAAGGCCATGAACAGTGAGTTCGCATTGTCGGATGGCCGGCAGAATAACCAGCCGCCCGATCTTCGCAACCAAACGTTTCTGCGTGACAGCCGGGCAACACGCACCGGGTTCGCGTTCCGATAGAATCGGAACGGGACTTCAGATTTTTATCTTGTTTGACGCGCATTCTCGACGCGAACCGGTATCCACTTCGCTCGAAAACGCCCTACTCGCGCGCGACCACCTTCAGCCCGCCCATATAGGGCTGGAGCACGTCGGGGACGGCGATCGAGCCGTCCTCCTGTTGATAAGTCTCCATCACGGCGATCAGCGCGCGGCCGAGCGCGGTGCCGGAGCCGTTCAGCGTGTGCACGAATCGTGGCTTGCCGTCCGGACCGCGCGAGCGGGCGTCCATGCGACGGGCCTGGAAGTCACCGCAGACCGAGCAGCTCGAGATCTCGCGGAACGCGCCGCCCTCGCCCTGCCCGGGCATCCAGACCTCGATGTCATAGGTTTTTTGCGACGAAAAGCCCATGTCTCCGGTGCAAAGCGTCATCACACGGTAATGCAGATCGAGCCGGCGCAGCACTTCCTCGGCACATGCCAGCATCCGCTCATGCTCGTCCTTGCTGGTCTCCGGCGTCGTGATCGACACCAGCTCGACCTTGGTGAACTGGTGCTGGCGGATCATGCCTCGGGTATCACGTCCTGCGGCGCCCGCCTCCGCGCGAAAGCACGGCGTCAGCGCAGTCAAGCGCATCGGCAGCTGCTTCTCATCGAGGATGGATTCGCGAACGAGGTTGGTAAGCGCCACCTCCGCTGTCGGAATGATGCCGAGACGCTCCGTCCGCAGCCGCTCCAGATCGGGTGCGGCGAGCAATTCGCCCTTGATCGCCCAGAACTGGTCATCCTCGAATTTCGGCAATTGTCCCGTGCCGAACATGATCTCGTTGCGGACCAGCAGCGGCGGATTGATCTCGGTATAGCCGTGCTCGTCGATGTGCAGATTCAGCATGAACTGG
Source organism: Bradyrhizobium sp. 2TAF36 (assembly GCF_052114925.1). Classification (NCBI taxonomy): domain Bacteria; kingdom Pseudomonadati; phylum Pseudomonadota; class Alphaproteobacteria; order Hyphomicrobiales; family Nitrobacteraceae; genus Bradyrhizobium; species Bradyrhizobium sp. 2TAF36. The sequence goes on from NZ_JBFRFR010000012.1 coordinate 160,740, forward strand.
CCGAGCGCGCGTTCGAGCCGCGCCAGCCCCTTCTTCAGCACGACGAAGCGCGCGCCGGAGAGCTTGGCCGCCGTCTCGAAATCCATGTCACCGAGCGCGCCGCCGAGATCATCATGGGGCTTGGGCGCAAACGCGTAGTTGCGCCGGTTGCCGAAGACATGGCGCTGCACATTGCCGTGCTCGTCGACGCCGTCGGGCACCTCGCTGAGCGGCAGATTGGGGATCGCCGACAGCGCCGTGGCAAGCTCTTCGTCGGCGGCTTTCGCAACGGCTTCGAGCTGCGGCATCGTGGTCTTGAGCTCGGCGACCTCCGCCATGAGCTTGGCGGCACGCGCGTCATCCTTCGCCTTCTTGGCGTCGCCGATCTCCTTGGAGGCCGCATTGCGCCGCGCCTGCGCCTGCTCCGAGGCCAGGATCGCCGCCCGCCGCTTCTCGTCGATCGCGAGCAGCGACGCCGACAACGGCTTCAGGCCACGCCTGGCGAGGCCGGCGTCGAAGGCTTGCGGATTGTCGCGGATCGATTTGATGTCGTGCATGGCGGTGGTCCTGGATCAGCGCATAAACCTACAACGGCGAACGTTGTACGTCAGCGCGTTCCCCCTAGCACAGCTGTCATCGCCCGCGAAAGCGGGCGATCCAGTATTCCAGAGGCGCCCGTGATTCCCCGAGAGGCTGCGGCGTACTGGATTCCCCGCCTTCGCGGGGAATGACACCGGTGGACGTGGCGCCCTACTCCGCCGGATTAGCCGGCGTCGACACATCAGTGCCGGTGGCGGCCTTCGACGCCGCCGCCTTCTTCTCCACCATCCCGACCGCGATGATCGAGCCCTCGTAGAGCAGGAGCAGGGGGATCGCCAGCGAGCACTGGCTCAGCACGTCGGGCGGCGTCAGAACGGCCGCGATGACGAAGGCGATGACGATGAAATAGCGGCGCTTCTCGCGCAGCATCTTCGAGGTCACGATCCCAATACGCCCGAGCAGCGTCAGGATCACCGGAAGCTGGAAGGCGATGCCGAAGGCGAAGATCAGCGACATCATCAGCGACAGGTATTCGCCAACCTTGGGCAGGAGCTGGATCTGCGCGGTCTCGTCGCTGCCGGCCTGCTGCATGCCGAGCGAGAAGCGAACCAGCATCGGCAGCACCACGAAATAGACCAGCGCCGCGCCCAGCACGAAGAAGAACGGGGTGGCGACCAGATACGGCAGGAAGGCCTGCTTCTCGTGCTTGTAGAGTCCGGGCGCGACGAACTTGTAGATCTGCGTCGCGACGATCGGGAACGAAATGAAGCCGGCGCCGAACAACGCGAGCTTGAGCTGGGTGATGAAATATTCCAGCAGCGCCGTGTAGATGAACTTCGAATTCTCGGGACCCGCGACCCACACGAACGGCCAGACCAGCACGTTGTAGATCTGCTTGGCGAAGAAGAAGCAGAAGATGAAGGCCACGCCGAAGCCGAGCAGCGCCTTGATCAGCCGCGATCGCAGCTCGATCAGGTGGTCCATCAGAGGGGCTTTGCTGGCCTCGATATCGGCGTCGCTCATGACGCTTTGACGTCCTTGATCGCCTCAGGTGTCGCAGTGTCTTGAATGACCTGGGCCTGCTCGACCTCGCGGGTGATCGCGAGCGGCTCGTTCACGGCCGCATGCGCCTCGGCTTCCACGAAGGTCTCGGGCGTCGGCGCTTCCGGCGTGGTCGGTGTCGCCGGCGTTTCGGTTGAAATCGCCAGCGCTTCGCTTGAAGTCGCCGGCGCTTCGACGGCGGTGGTCGTGGTGGTCTCGGCCGGCTTGTCCAGCGCATCGACGCGGAGCGCGTCGCTGACATCCTTCTGGAGCGAGGTCATCAGATTGTTGCCGGCAAAGCCGGAAGCGGCTTCCTTGACCTCGTCAAAGCTCTTCTTGAGGTCGGCCATTTCGGCCTCGCGCATCGCTTCCTGGAACTGGCCCTGGAATTCGGCAGCCATCTTGCGGGCCTTGCCCATCCACTGCCCGACCATGCGCAGCACGCCCGGCAGCTCTTTCGGGCCGATGGCGACCAGAGCCACGACCCCGATCAGGACCAGTTCACTCCACCCGATGTCGAACATGAGGCCTTCCGTTCACGCCAGCCGCGACCGGCCCAATCCTTCGCGCTTAGGATCGGCGCCGTCACCCGCGTCTCGCGTACGCTTACTCAGACGGCCTTGCTGCCGACGTCGGACCGGGCCGCGGTCGGCGGCGCGGCGGCGTGCTCGATCGACTTGGCCGGCTCGGGCTTGTCGGCGACCTTGTCGTCGTCCTGCATGCCCTTCTTGAAGGCCTTGATGCCCTGGGCCACGTCGCCCATCAGATCCGAAATCTTGCCGCGGCCGAACAGCAGCAGGACGACTGCGATCACCAGGATCCAGTGCCAAATGCTAAGCGAACCCATCCTGCAACCCTCCAAACACACTTGGCCGGGGACCCGGCCGATCTTCCCGGAAACCTAGGCTTGGYAGGCCTCAAAAACAAGGACCAAGGCAGCGCCAATTCGCTGTTGGCGCTACGTAATCTTGCCAGTGTTAACTGGTCGCAGGGAGCCTCTAAGCGGCCGGGACGTCAGTCCTCGCTGCCACCCTCGCCGCCCTCATTGCCGCCTTCCGGCGTCTCGGGCTCGACCGCAGGCGCCAGCGCCAGATCCAGGTCCTCGCCCGGTTCCAGCGGATCCTCGTCCTCGCGCAGCTGCGGGTCATCCGACGGGGTCGGCACGCTGAATCCGGTCGGCAGGCGCGAATCCAGCAGGCCCGTGCCCTTCAGCTCCTCCAGGCCCGGCAGATCGCCAAGCTGTTCCAGGGTGAACTGCGACAGGAAGTCCTCGGTGGTTCCGAAGGTCAAGGGGCGGCCGGGCGTCTTGCGACGACCGCGCGGCTTGATCCAGCCGGTCTCCAGCAGCACGTCGAGCGTGCCCTTCGAGGTGACGACGCCGCGGATCTCTTCGATCTCGGCGCGCGTCACCGGCTGGTGATAGGCGATGATCGCCAGCACCTCGATCGCGGCGCGCGACAGGCGGCGGGTCTCGGTGCTCTCCCGCGTCATCAGCCAGGCGAGATCGCCGGCGGTACGGAAGGTCCATTTGTTGGYGACGCGCACGAGATTGACGCCGCGCAAGGCATAGTCGGCCTGGAGCTGTTCGAGCGCAGCCTTGACATCGACCCCATCAGGCATGCGCTTGGCCAGCGTCGCGGTGTCCAGCGGTTCATTCGAAGCAAACAGCAGCGCTTCCAGCAGCCGCAGCTCTTCAGGACGTGCCTGGGACTCGTTCTCCATCGGCTCGGCCTCTTCTACCCGCACTTCAGCCAGGCTTGCCATGGTAGCTTCTCCTTCTTGCACTTAACCGACCGGCGCATCAGGCGCAGGAGCTGCGTCCACGACCGGTTTCGGGCGCCCCTTCCGGAAATAGATGGGCGCGAACGCCTCTTTCTGGTTCAACTCGAGCTGACCTTCACGCACCAGTTCGAGCGCAGCCGCAAAGCTCGAGGCGAGCACCGTCGCGCGCTGCGTCGGATCGGCAACGTGCCGGAGCAGAAAGTCGTCGAGAACGCCCCAGTCGTCCTGTTCGCTGATGCTGCCGACAAGCCGCTCCAGCGTGGCGCGTGCCTCAGCGAGCGACCACACCGTGCGCTTGGCCAGATGCACGCTCGCCAGCACGCGCGACTGGCGCTGCGCGGCATAGGCGGTGAGCAGGTCGTACAGCGTCGCGGTGTATTTCGGGTGCTTGATCTCCGCGATCTGCTCTGGCTCGCCGCGCGGGAAGATGTCGCGCAGCAATTGCTGCCTGTTCATCAGCCGGTTGGCGGCTTCGCGAATGGCTTCCAGCCGGCGCAGGCGGTTGGCGAGCGCGGTCGCCATCTCTTCTGCGCTCGGGCCTTCCGCACTGGGCGGCTCCGGCAGCAGCAGGCGCGACTTCAGGAAGGCAAGCCAAGCCGCCATCACGAGATAATCGGCGGCAAGCTCCAGCCGGATCTTTCGCGCGGCTTCGATGAAGTGGAGGTACTGGTCGGCCAGCGCCAGGATCGAGATCTTGGCGAGATCGACCTTCTGCTGCCGCGCCAGCGCGAGCAACAGGTCGAGCGGGCCCTCATAGCCCTCTACGTCCACAACCAACGCCGGCTCACCCTCGGCGAGCTCTGCAGGCCGCCCGGTTTCAAACGATAGGATTTCTGCGGTCATGCGGATGCCGTGTTTGCCCGTGCGATCAATGCGTCCAGTTCGGCGCGTGCGGCCACCCGGTCGAACGGCTGCGGTGCCTTGCGCGACGCAAGTGCGGCCTTCGCGCGCGCCAGCGCCGTGCCGGACAGCTCAGGTGTCTGGCCGGCGACCTCGCGCATCTCCTCGATGTTGCCGTTGCAATGCAGGGCCATGTCGCAGCCGGCCGCGAAGATGGCGCGGGTCCGTTCGGCGATATCCCCCGACAGCGCGTTCATCGACACGTCATCACTCATTAACAAACCCTGGAACCCGATCACGCCGCGAATCACCTGAGTGATCATTGTCGCAGAAGTCGTCGCCGGATGGGCGGGGTCGACCGCGCTAAACACAACATGTGCAGTCATGGCCATCGGCAGGTCGGCCAGCGGCTTGAATGCCGCAAAGTCGGTCCGGTCGAGCTCATCCCTCGGAGCATCGACCGTCGGCAGTTTGAAATGGGTGTCGGCGGTGGCGCGTCCATGTCCGGGAATGTGCTTCAGAACCGGCAGCACGCCGCCCTGCTCCAGGCCCTCGGTGACCGCGCGCGCGATCGCGGCAACCTTGCCCGGCTCAGTGCCGTAAGCCCTGTTCCCAATGACGGCGTCGGCACCCGGCACCGGCACGTCAGCCAGCGGCAAGCAATCCACGGTAATGCCAAGATCGGTGAGATCCGACGCAATCAGCCGGGCGCTGAGGCGCGCAGCCGTCAATCCGAGTACCGAATCAGCGTCGTACAAGGTCGAGAAAATCGCGCCCGGCGGATAGACCGGCCAGTGCGGCGGGCCCAGCCGCTGCACCCGGCCCCCCTCCTGGTCGATCAGGACAGGCGCGTCAGCCGCGCCCGCAGCCGCCCGCAATTCCTCAACCAGCGCAGCAACTTGAGCCGGCGCCTCGACATTGCGCTTGAAGAGGATGAAGCCCCATGGGCGTTCGGCACGGATAAACTCCCGCTCGGCGGCGGTTAGTTCCGTTCCGGATACACCGGTAATGAAGGCCCGCGTGCTCATAACGGCCGATTAACCCTGCCCCGCGAGGGGGTCAAGGAAACGGCCGTTAATTCCTCTGGACGAAGCAGGCTGACAGGCCAGCGGACTTCAGGCTGTTGCAAGCCTGCGTCGCTTCCTCGGCCGAACCATAGGGTCCGGCGAAAGCGCGATAGACGACCCCCTTGCCCTTGTCGGTCAGATCGACCCGCTTGATCACCGGCGAGCGCGATCCAAGCACGCTGCCATATTTGCTCTGAAGCACCCGGTAGGACGCGGCCGCGCTGTCCTCGCTCTGCTGCGAGGAGACCTGCACGACGTAGCCGCCACCACCATTGCTGGCGGGCGTGATTTGCGTCGGGTTGGTCGCAGCCATCCGCTGCGGCACCTCCGCAACCGGCGTCGATTGCGGCGCAAGCGAGAGCGGCTGGTTGGCACTGGCATTGGCCGAAGTCGGCGGATTGCGCGGCGCAGGCGGTGCGGCGGGCCCGGCAACGGGCTTCGGCGCGGCTGCCGCCGGCTTGGCGGCCGCGGATTGCGGCGCGGTGCTATCGGTCTGATCGGCCCTCACGGCCACAGTCCTGATCGAGCGCGGCGTGTTGGCCGGCAGCGTGCCGTTGCTCGGGATTGGACCCGCGCTTGGCGGCGGGATCGTGGACGGCGACACGCTCGCGACCGTTGGCGGGTTCGCGTTCTGGTTCAGTGGCGGGAACACCACGCGCGGACCGCCCGCCTTGGCAGCGACGTCGACAGGCGCCTCTTCACGCGGCACGATCTTCTCGGAGCCATCGCCGCTCGCCATGCGATCCGGCACCTTGGCCGAGGAGTCGGTCGGCGCCGGCACGATCTTGGTCGGCGTGTTGTCCGCCTTGATGATCGGCGGCTCGCCGCTGCGAGGCGAACCGACATAGGTCTTGTAGGCGAAGGCCGCGCCAGTGCCGACCACGGCAAGCGCGAGGATCGCTGCGACCGTCATCATGCCGCCGCGCGGCTTCTTCGGCTCGTCGAGATCGGCCTCGGGATAGTCGCTCTGGAACGCGTAAGGATCGTCCGGATAGGCGGGATCGCGCTGATAATCCTGCTCGCCGCCCTCCAGCCGTCCATAAAGCGCATCGTCGTAGCGTGCCGGATCAGGTGGCTGATGCGGCTCCTGATAGGCTTGCTCCTGGTAAGCCTGATCATGCTGCTGGTGAGCGCGGCCCTGATGGGCCTGATCCTGATAGGCCTGCGCTTGATGGGCCTGATCCTGGTAAGCGTGGTCCTGATAGGCCTGCGGCTGATGGAAATCAGGCTCGGGCGCGGTCGGCTGAGCTGAATAGCGGTGCAATGGATGAACCGGGTTCACAGAAACGGGATAGTCGGGCTGCTCGGGCGCGGGCTGCGGCTGCACGTTGGCGCGCCGCATCCATGAGGGCGGCCCGGGCTGAGCCGGCGGCGCCTGCTCGGCATAATCCTGCCGATAGTCGTCCTGCGGATAGTCGTGGTCCTGATAGCTCTGCGTTGGCGGTGCCGGCGGCTGCGCGCTCGGCCGTCCCTGCGCTGCGAATGGATCGGTCTGTCCGATCAGGCGGGCGAGTTCGGCCAAGGGATCGTTGTCCGCCTTCCCATGCTGATCGCCACCGCGACCATAGCCATCGGAAGGAAACGTTCTGTCCTGATATCGTTCGGCCATCGTGATGATGCGTCCCTTCGGGAAAGCCGCGCGCCCCTCGACCAAGGCGCGGCTTTCGACCCACAAGGCATTCAACCAAGTCTAAGCGGTCCGGCTTCTGCCGGTTACCCCCAAAATTCCCCTTAAGTAGTTCGCCCCAAACTACCGCATCTCGTCCGGAGCATGGACGCCGAGGATGGCGAGGCCCGATGCCAGGACAGAGACGACGCCCTGGACCATGGCCAGTCGCGCCTTTGTAAGATCTGCATCATTATTGATAATGAAGCGTAAATAGGGCAAATCGCGCCCCTTCGTCCAAAGTGCGTGAAATTCGCTCGCTAAGTCATAGAGATAGAAGGCAATTCGGTGCGGCTCATGGGCCGCGGCGGCGGCCTCCAGCATGCGCGGAAAAATTGCGAGGCGCTTGAGCAGCTCGAGCTCGACCGGGTCCGACAGCCGTTCCACCGCCGACTCGCCGAGCCACGCGATCCGCTTGCCGGTATCCTCAGGCAGTTCCGGGAACACCTCGGCCCGGGCGTTGCGGAAGATCGAGTGGCCGCGGGCGTGGCCGTACTGGACGTAGAATACCGGGTTGTCGCGCGACTGCTCCATGACCTTGGCGAGGTCGAAGTCGAGCACCGCATCGTTCTTGCGGTAGAGCATCATGAAGCGGACGGCGTCCTGGCCGACCTCATCCACCACTTCGCGCAAGGTGACGAAGTCCCCGCTCCGCTTCGACATTTTCACCGGCTCGCCGTTGCGCAGCAACTTCACGAGCTGGACGATCTTGACGTCGAGCGCGCCCTTGCCGGATGTCGTCGCCTTCACCGCCGCCTGCATCCGCTTGATGTAGCCGCCATGGTCGGCGCCCCAGACGTCGATCATCTCGGCGAAGCCGCGATCGAACTTGTTCTTGTGGTAGGCGATATCCGAGGCGAAGTAGGTGTAGGAATTGTCCGACTTGATCAGCGGACGATCGACATCGTCGCCGTAAGCGGTCGCCTTGAACAGGAGCTGCTCGCGGTCTTCCCAATCCTCGACCGGCGCGCCCTTCGGCGGCGGCAGGCGGCCTTCATAGATGTCGCCCTTGGCCTTCAGGAAATCGATGGTCTCGGCAACCTTGTTGTTGCCGGTCTCGATCAGCGAGCGCTCGGAGAAAAACACGTCGTGGCGGATGTTGAGGGCTGCGAGATCGTCCTTGATCTCGTCCATCATCATCGCGATCGCCTTGGCGCGTACCGTCGGCAGCCACTCGGCCTCGCTCATCGCAAGGAGCTTGTCGCCGTGCTCCTTCGCCAGCGCCGCGCCCACCGGCTTCAGATAGTCGCCGGGATACAGCCCTTCCGGGATCGCGCCGATGCTTTCGCCAAGTGCCTCGCGGTACCGCAGGAAGGCGGAACGCGCGAGCACGTCGACCTGCGCACCGGCATCGTTGATGTAGTATTCGCGGGTGACGTCGTGGCCACCGAACTGGAGCAGGCTTGCCAGCGCGTCGCCGAACACGGCGCCGCGGCAATGGCCAACATGCATCGGTCCGGTCGGGTTCGCCGAGACGTATTCGACATTGACCTTGGAGCCACCGCGGACGCGGCCGTAGTCGGCCCCCTCGCGCAGCACCGTCCGCAACGCCTCGGCCCAGGCGGCCGGCTTCAGCGTCAGATTGATGAAGCCGGGACCGGCGACATCGACCTTGGCAATCAGCACGTCGGCACGGAGCCGCTCGGCGATCTGCTCGGCGAGGTCGCGGGGCTTTGCCTTTGCCTCTTTCGCAAGCACCATGGCGGCGTTGGTCGCCATGTCGCCATGGGAGGCGTCGCGCGGCGGCTCGACCACCACGCGCGAGAAATCGATACCCTCGGGCCAGTTGGCGTCCGCTGCGAGCGCGCGGCAGGCGGCGTGCACGCGTGCGAGCACGTCGGCGAACAGGTGCAGTGCTGAGGATGTGTCGGGCATGGCCGCCGCCTAACGCAAATCCGGGGTCGAGTCAAAGAGCCGCTGGTGCTCGGTCAGGGCGAAACGGTCGGTCATTCCGGCAATGAAATTGCCGATCCGGCGGGCCCGGTCGCCCTCATTGTCCGCCTCCGCCCCCAGCAGCCATTCCGGTGGCAGCTCACCGGGGGATGTCAGGTATTTTGCGAACAGGTCGAACAGAATCTGTTCCGCCTCCCCCATCACCCGCATCACCCGCTTGTGGCGGTACATGTGCTGATAGAGGAAGCGCTTGATGGCGGCCTCCTCCTCGGCAACCGCCGCCRGGAACGTGACCAGCGCCCGGCTCTGCCGGCGCACGTCCTGGGCTGATTGCGGTTTTACGACGGCGAGGTTCTTCTGCGCCTCCGAATACACCGCACCGATCAGGTGTGAGATCAGCTCGCGCACCAGCTCGGCGCCGCGCCGGACGTCTTCGAGATCGGGATAATGCGCTGAGGTCTCGGCGATGATCTCCGCGGTCAGCGGCATCACCTTGAGATCATCGAGATGGAACAGGCCGGCGCGCAGACCGTCATCGATGTCATGGGCGTCATAGGCGATGTCGTCGGCGATCGCGGCGACCTGCGCCTCCAGCGAGGCGAAGCTCCACAATTCGAGATCGTAGGTCTTGATGTAGTCGGCGATGCCGACCGGAATGCCATGCTCGCGATAGGGCCCGACCGGCGCGCCGCTGCGATCCGTCAGCGGGCCGTTGTGCTTGACGATGCCCTCCAGCGACTCCCAGGTCAGGTTGAGACCGTCGAACTCCGGATAGCGATGCTCGAGCGACGCGACGACCCGCAAGGTCTGGGCGTTGTGGTCGAAGCCGCCGAAATCTTTCAGGCAGGCATCCAGCGCCCGCTCGCCGGCGTGGCCGAACGGCGGATGGCCGAGATCATGAGCCAGCGCCAACGTTTCCGTGAGGTCCTCGTCCAACCCGAGCTGCCGGGCCAGGGCGCGAGCGATCTGCGCCACCTCCAGCGAATGGGTCAGCCGGGTGCGGTAGTGGTCGCCCTCGTGGAACACGAAGACCTGGGTCTTGTACTTCAGGCGGCGGAACGCGGTGGAGTGGATCACCCGGTCGCAATCCCGCCGGAACGGGCTGCGGGTCCGGCTCGGCGGCTCCACGACCAGCCGGCCGCGGCTGCGGTCGGGGTCGCAGGCATAGGGCGCACGGGGGGCTGCCATTCCGACGGACACGACGAATTTAGTCCCTATCCATTTGATTCTGCGTATGCTTGCACTTAACTATGCCGGACGCGGGATACCAAATGAATTGGGCAAGTGAAGTTGGTATGACCGCGGGACTATCGGAGACGAGCTATGACGACTGACGTGACCATCAGTGACCGCGCCGCACGCCGGATTGGGGAGATCCTCAAGGGCGAAGGTTCTGGCGCGATGCTGCGCATCTCCGTCGAGGGCGGCGGCTGCTCGGGCTTCCAGTACAAATTCGACATCGACCGCGACCGCACCGACGACGATCTTGTGATCGAGCAGGAGAATGCCGTCGTGCTGGTCGATTCCGCCTCCCAGCCGTTCCTGGCGGGCTCGCAGGTCGATTTCGTCGACGATCTGATCGGCGCCTCGTTCCGCGTCAACAATCCCAATGCGACGGCGTCCTGCGGGTGCGGGACCAGCTTCTCGATCTAGCCCGACTTAAAATCTGAAAAACAACCCCATGCAAAGTAGCCGGGAGCCGGCACGATGCATTTCGGACTTTACGAAAATCGTTTGACGCGTCGGGCAAATCAGGGGTAATTTGTGATCATCGCGAGGTCCCCAAGGGGGCTCGGCGGGTCCGTCCGATACAGTCTGACGCCGAAGCGGCCCCTGTCCAATCATTCTAGAAAGCTTAAATCTCGTCAGCGGCGCCAATAGCGGTATTAAATTATCCAATGCGCATTATTGATCGTCTGTTCTCTTGCCTCGCTCTATTCCTTGCAATCGCAGCCGTCCCGGTGCTTCCCGCGCGCGCGGCCGAAACCTGCCCGTTCATCAGCGCCCAGGAGCTCGCCCGTGCGATGCCGGCGCTCAAATGGTCACTGATTTCAAATCAGGACGGCCGCGGCTGCATCTACCAGGGCGGGCGCGGCGACACGATGATGTTGACCGTGTTCCGCAATCCCGACAAGGACCGCGCCAGGGAATTGTACGCGACCTTCGTCAAGACGCTTGGTGAGCGCATGCCGCTGAACGCAGTCGCGGGGATCGGCGACGAAGGCCAGGGCGGAACGAGCACCGCCGGCGCGGAGCGCCAGGAGGCCTCGGTCGTCGCCCTGTCCGGCGATTACATTCTGCAGATCAGCGTCTATCCGATCGGCCGGCGTGCCGACGACGCGCTGCTCGGGCCGATCACCGAAGCCGCGCGCGTTGCCATCGCCAACGTGAGCAAGAGCAGCGAGCGGTTTGGCAATTGCGAGTGGCTCACGGCCGCGGATGCCGACGGCTTTCTCGACAAGAGCACGCTGACGGTCCAGCGGACCGGCGCCGGCAGCTGCATGATGTTCGATCGCGAGGCCAACACCATGACCGTCGCGGTGATCGCGATGTCGCGCGACACCGTCATCAGCGTGATGAAGCGCGCGGGCCCGTGCAAACATTTGGCGATACCCGAGCTCGGCAGTGAAGCGTTCGGCGAGCATTCCTGCACCAAGGGCAACGGCAACGCCGTCAACATCTATGTCTGGAAGAACGGCAGGCAGGCTTCGATCCTGTTCGCGCCGGTCAAGCCGCATCCCGAGTCCGCCTCGGTCGAACGCCTGAAGGCGGTCGCCGGGCGCGTCTATGGAAAACTGTAGCGGCGCCGCGTTACATTGCCGGCGCACGCGCCAGTAGCTCAGCGGGACCAGCTTCTCGATCTGACCGGCTAGATGCCGGTCATCTGCCTTTCCTCGTCCGTCCACGCGACATCAAGCGGCGTCAGCTCCGGCTGAAGCGACGCGTCCTCCGACATCATGTGGCCGTCGAGCGCGCGCAGCAAGGCGGCGGCGAGTGCGGGCTTACGCAACGGCTTTGCCAAAAAATCCGACATGCCGGCCTCGCGGCAGATCTTGACGTCCTCGGGGAAGGCGTTGGCGGTCAGCGCGACGATCGGCAAGGCTTCGAAGCGCCCGCCTTGCGCGCGGATCGCCCGCGTCGCGGCAAGGCCGTCCATGTCCGGCATGCGCACGTCCATCAGCACGACATCGTAATCGCTCTCCGATGCAGCCTCGACCGCCTGGACGCCGTCGGTGACGACGCGCAGCTCGACCTCGAACGCCCCCAACATCTTGGTCACGACCATGCGGTTGACGGCGTCGTCCTCGGCCACCAGCACCTTCAGCGGCCGGTCGAGCCCCGCGATCCGCGCCTTGAGCTCGTCGGCTTCATCGCTGCCCGCGGCCTGGTCGGAGGCCTGAGCCTGGCTCCAGGGCAGCACCAGCGTGAAGCGGAAGGTCGAGCCCTCRCCCGGCGTCGAGGTGACGCCGATGGTGCCGCCCATCTGCTCGATGATGCGCCGGGAGATTGCAAGCCCAAGCCCGGTGCCGCCGAAGCGGCGACTGATCGAGGCGTCGGCCTGCGCGAAGTCGGAGAACAGCTCCCCGAGTTTCTCAGGCGCGATGCCGATGCCACTGTCGGTCACGGTCCATTCGACGGTCGCAAGCAGATCGCGGCGCGCCTGGCAGGTGGCCTTGATCGTCACCTCGCCTTCGTCGGTGAACTTTACCGCGTTGGAGGCGAGGTTGAGCAGCACCTGCCGGATCCGCGCGACATCACCGCGCAGCGTCGGCGGCAGGTTCGGGTCGAGCTCGACCTTGACGGCGAGCCCCTTGCTCTTGGCGCCTGCGCGCACGACGGTCGCAACCGTCTCGACCAGCGCCTGCGGCGCAAAGTCGATCGCCTCGAACGCGAAGCGTCCGGCCTCGAGCTTGGACAGATCGAGGATATCGTTGAGGATGCGCTGGAGATTGTCGCCGGACTCGCGGATCGAAGTGACGGCCTCGTGCTGCTCCGGATCGAGCCTGGTTTCCAGCAGCATGCTGGCAAGCCCGAGCACGCCGTTCATGGGCGTGCGGATCTCGTGGCTCATCACCGCGAGGAAGTCGGACTTCGCGCGGCTCTCGGCCTCCGCCTTTTCCGCACGCCAGCGCTCGGTGACGTCGCGGCCGAAGCCGCGATAGCCGAGGAACTGGCCGTCGCGGTCGTAGGCCGGCTTCGCGGTGAGCGACCACAGCCGCGCCTCGCCGCCGGCGACGACCTTGAGGTTCATCTCGTGCAGCGGCTCGCTCTGCTCCATCAGGCCGACGACGTTGTAGGCTGCGCTCTTGTCGTCGGGACAGAGCATGTCGAGCACGTCGACGAAATGCGAGCCCTTCAGCAGCGGAAGCGGAAGCTGCGCCACTTCGGCGAAGCGTTGGGGCACGTCGACGAGATGCCCTTCGGCGTCGGTCTGCCACAACCAGTCGCTGGCGTTCTCCTGAAAGTCCTTCAGCAGCAGCGAGATGATCTCGGTCTGACGTTCGAGCTCGAGCCGGGCCTTGAGATTGCCGAGGAACAGATTGCCCTGCGAGACGATGTTGCGCGCCATGAAGAACGCGAACAGCAGCAGGAACACCGCGGTCAGCAGATACGGGCCGGTGCCGCACAAGAACAGCGCGCCGGCGCAGGCCATCGTCACGGTCGCAAGATAGACGAGGCCCGCGCGCGGGAAGGTCGACAGCGTGAAGGCGCCGCCGGACATCATGCCGACCATCAGGCAGGCCAGGATGAGCTGACTGGTCGGCTCGACCCGGCTGAACAGCGCGAGCGGCAGCGTGCCCCAGATCGCCGCGAGGAAGAACGCCTGCCGCAGCATTTGCCGCGCGGCGCGCGGTGACGCTTCCTGCGGCGGGCTTTGATGCGACCGCCGCCACGCGCGCACGGCAAGTGAGGCGGTGACGGCGAGGGTCATGCCCCAGATCGCGAGGAAATCGTTCCAGCCCCTGCCCCAGAACAGGATCAGCACAATGGCGACGTTGAGCATGGTGACGGCCATGGTCACCGGGATCGCGCGCATCACCGCGTCGATCTGCTTGGCGCGGATGCGGCGCAGCTCGCGCTCGCTGAGATCGGCGGTCAGGCCGTCCTCGATCTCGAAGCCGCCGAGCCAGTACAGGAACGCGCCGATCAGGCCGTCGCGCGGCTCAGCTTGCTTCATGGATTTGTCCGGCCATCCCATTCGAAAAACCTTTTCGGTATCAATGGCCCGAGCCCGGCTTAAGCCGGGTTAATTTTGTGGGAGATTTTGCGGCGTCCTTGACGGGCGCGTTTGCAGTTTGTTCTAACCATGGCCCCTGCCCGGAGCCCCACCAATGCCCATCAGAATTGCTACCTGGAACGTGAACTCGGTCCGGCAGCGGATCGACCTGCTGCTGACCTGGCTGAAGGAATGCCAGCCGGACATCGTCTGCCTCCAGGAGATCAAATGCGTCGACGAGGCCTTCCCGCGGCTGGAGATCGAGGCGCTGGGCTACAACGTGGTCACCCACGGTCAGAAGACCTTCAACGGCGTCGCTTTGCTCTCGAAGCTCCGATTCGACGAGACCAAGTCGGGCCTCGCCGGCGACGACGAGGATGCTCATGCCCGTTTCCTCGAGGGCGTGGTCACGCTCAAGCACGGCGTGCTGCGCATCGCCTGCCTCTATCTGCCCAATGGCAATCCGGTCGGGACCGAGAAATATCCTTACAAGCTCAAATGGATGTCGCGGCTTCTTGAGTATTCGAGGGAGCGCCTCAAGGCCGAGGAGCCGCTGATCCTCGCAGGCGACTTCAACGTCATCCCGCAAGCCCGCGACGTCCATAATCCCGCCGCCTGGACCGAGGACGCCCTGTTCAAGGCCGAGACGCGGGAGAGCTTTCAGTCCCTGCTGGGCCTCGGCCTCACCGACGCGCTGCGCGCGGTCACCGACGAGCCCGGGCTCTACACCTTCTGGGACTACCAGGCCGGCGCCTGGCAGAAGAACCATGGCTTGAGGATCGACCATCTGCTGCTGTCGCCGCAGGCCAGCGACCGGCTCGCCAATGTCGGCATCGACAGCTATGTGCGGGCTTGGGAGAAGCCGTCGGACCACGTGCCGGTATGGGCGGATCTGGATCTGGAGGCGGCTTGAGCAGATGCCTGGAGGTGCTGGATGGCGCCGGCGGACTGCGCTTCGCGCAGCCAGCGGACTGCGCTTTGCGCAGCCGCGGGCTAACCTACCCGGCGGGGGTACCTACTACCGGCGGCCCTGAACGCCCTGCACCCACTGTTCCAGCATTTGCAGGCACATGGCGCGGTCGTCGTCCGAGGCCTTGGCGAAAGCGCGGTTGTAGCTTTCCTTGATCCAGGTTTCCTCGATACCGGCGCTGTCACGCGCCAGCGTCAGCCACATAAGGCCACGCGCGGCCTGCCGCGGCAGGCGGTCGCCATTGAACAGCATCTGGCCGAGCAGCGCCTGCGCCTCGTGCTGGCCCTTCTGGGCGGCAAGGCCGAGCCAGCGCGCGCCATAGCGGAAATCCTCGCGCGAGGCGTCCGGGGTCTTCAGATACAGCCGGGCGAGATCGTACTGCGCATCCGCATTGCCGAAATAGGAGGCCGCATAGGAGAACATCTCCCGCGCCCGGTCCGGATCCGACTTGATCTTCGAGTTCGGGATACCGCTCAGATAGTAGCGGCCGAGCGCGACGAAGGCGTTGGCCACGACCTGCGCCTGCGGCGCCGACGGGCTGTCCTCGGCATGCGCATTGGCGATGCGGCTGAAATATTCGAAGGCGCGCACATCGTCCTGGGCGACGCCGTCGCCATCGGCATACATGCGGCCGAGCTTGAACTGAGCGCCGGGATGACCGCCTTCGGCGGCATATTGCAGGGCGCTGAGCGAGGTTTCCTGGGGCGTGGTCGCCGGTGCCGCCACCTTGCTGCGCACGGCACCCGCGGCGCCCGGCAAGGTGGTCACGACCGGGAGGGCCGCATCCTTGCTGGCCGAGCCGTCAAAGGCGAGCGCCGGCGCGGCCAGCGCACCGACCCCCAACACAAACGCAACTATGGCACGCCTAGATGTCCGCATAGCACTGTTTCTCGTGCGCGCCGCCCGGATGGGTCACTGCCCCACCGACCGCTGGTCCAACCTGCTGAGCATACTTCCAGAGCGCACCCGACGTGTGGTTAGTCGCGCGAGCGCTCCATTTGGTCTTGCGCTGGGCGAGCTCTTGGTCGCTCAATTTTACGTTAAGGGTACCTGCGACCGCGTCGATCTCGATGATGTCGCCATCCTCGAGCAGCCCGATCGGGCCGCCGATGGCGGCTTCCGGCCCAACATGGCCGATGCAGAAGCCGCGGGTGGCGCCGGAGAAGCGGCCGTCGGTGATGAGCGCGATCTTGCCGCCCATGCCTTGGCCCGTCAGCGCCGCGGTGGTCTGGAGCATTTCCCGCATGCCGGGACCGCCCTTGGGGCCCTCGTAGCGGATCACGATGACCTCGCCTTCCCTGTAGGTGCGGTTCTGGACAGCCTCAAAGGCGTCCTCCTCCCGGTCGAAGCATCGCGCCGGACCGGTGAACCTCAGGTTAGACATTCCCGCGACTTTCACGATCGCACCTTCTGGCGCCAGATTGCCCTTCAGACCAACCACACCACCGGTGACGGTGATCGGCTTGTCTGCCGGGTGCACCACATCCTGGTGCGGATTCCATTTAACGCTTTTGAGGTTTTCGGCGATCGTTCGACCGGTGACCGTAATGCAGTCGCCGTGGAGAAATCCGTTGTCGAGCAGCGTCTTCATCAGAAGCGGTATGCCACCTACTTCAAACATGTCTTTGGCGACATAACGGCCACCCGGCTTCAAATCCGCGACATATGGTGTCTTTTTGAAGATTTCGGCGACGTCGAACAGGTCGAACTTAATGCCGCACTCATGCGCGATCGCCGGCAGGTGCAGTGCAGCATTGGTCGAGCCGCCGGACGCCGCGACCACGGCGGCGGCGTTCTCCAGCGCCTTCCGCGTGACGATGTCGCGCGGCCGGAGGTTGGAGGCGATCAGGTCCATGACCTTTTCGCCCGCGGTCGTGCAGAAAGCGTCGCGGATCTCATACGGCGCCGGGGCGCCGGCCGAGTACGGCAGTGCCAGGCCGATCGCCTCGGAGACGGTCGCCATGGTGTTGGCAGTGAACTGCGCGCCGCAGGCACCCGCCGAGGGGCACGCCACGCGCTCGATCTCGTCGAGGTCCTCGTCCGACATGGCGCCGACCGAGTGCTTGCCGACGGCCTCGAACATGTCCTGGACGGTGACCTGCTGGCCGCGGAAATTGCCGGGCAGGATCGAACCGCCGTAGATGAAGATCGAGGGCACGTTGAGACGGACCATCGCCATCATCATGCCCGGCAGCGACTTGTCACAGCCGGCAAGGCCCACGAGCGCATCATAGGCGTGGCCGCGCACGGTCAGTTCGACGGAATCGGCGATGCACTCGCGCGACGGCAGCGACGAGCGCATGCCGTCATGGCCCATGGCGATGCCGTCGGTGACGGTGATGGTGCAGAATTCGCGGGGGGTGCCGCCGGCGGATGCAACGCCCTTTTTCACCGCCTGGGCCTGGCGCATCAGGGAGATGTTGCAGGGGGCGGCCTCGTTCCAGCAGGAGGCGACGCCGACGAAGGGCTGGTGGATCTGCTCGGTGGTCAGACCCATGGCGTAGAAATAGGACCGGTGCGGCGCGCGCGTCGGGCCTTCCGTCACGTGACGGCTCGGCAGCCTCTGCTTGATGTCGGTCTTTGCGTCCATCGCAAACCAGTTTCCCCGGCCAACCCTTTCAGACCCGAAAAATCAGAGCCAAGATTTGAATCGACCTTGGGATTTCCCGTCCTTCGAAGACCGCCGATGCCCTTCAAACTTTAGAGCGATTTTATTCATGTTCGGGTGTGGCTAAAAAGCGGCGCTGATGCGAACGGACGGAGATAAGGGTTTAATCCAAGATGAGTGTTGCAGGGACAGCACAATCGTTACCGGGAAGACACGGGTTGGCTTACTGCGATACCCTCGTGATTATGACAATTCACAACCTGAGATTTCAAAGCCGCTCCGGCGCTCCCCAGCGCGGGTCTCGGGAACGGAGCGTGCCTCACCTGAGTCGCGGCGGCCCGCAGTACCAACCCCGTCATCCTGAGGCGGGAGTGATGAGCGCGAAGCGCCCAGCTCAAACCGTCAGGTCGAGCCGCATGAACTGGTTGTGCGGGCTTGCCTCATAGTCGGCGAACGGCGCGCAGGAGACGAAACCGGCGCTGCGATAGAGCGAGATGGCGGGCGCGTGCAGGGCCGCCGTGCCGGTCTCCAGGCTGAGGTGCACGTAACGCCGCCTGCGGGCTTCAGCGATGATATGGCTCAGCAGTGCGCGCCCTACCCCGGTGCCCCGCGCAGCCGGCGCGGCACGCATCGACTTCACCTCGCCATGCGTATGATCCAGCTCCTTCAGCGCACCGAACCCGAGCAGGACATCGTCCTGCCAAGCCGTCCAGAAGGTCACGGTGGCAGCCGAAAGGCCGGTGGCATCGAGAGCGAAGGCGCGCTCGGCCATGACGCTGCGCAGCTCCTCGAGATGATGTGCCAACAAGTCGGCGACATAGGGCGCCGTCGGATCGTCTCGTCTGATCTCCACCTCATCCCCCTGCTGTCGCACGCGTGCCACCGTTTAAGCACAGGTGGCACGCCCGCGGCATAGTCATGATCGGTGCTATTCCCAAGTCAGCGCACCACCATTCTGGTATTCGATGACGCGGGTCTCGAAGAAGTTCTTCTCCTTCTTCAGGTCCATCGCCTCCGACATCCACGGGAACGGGTTCTCGACCTCGGCGAACACCGGAGCGAGCCCGATCTGCGCACAGCGGCGGTTGGCGATGAAGTGCATGTACTGCTCGCACAGCGCCGCATTCAGGCCGAGGAAGCCGCGCGGCATCGTGTCCCGTCCGTAAGCGGCCTCCAGCTCGGCCGCATCACGGATCATGCCGCGAACCTCGTCCTGGAATGCCGCCGTCCACAGATGCGGGTTCTCGATCTTGATCTGGTTGATCACGTCGATGCCGAAGTTGAGATGGATGCTCTCGTCGCGCAGGATGTACTGGTACTGCTCGGCGATGCCGACCATCTTGTTGCGGCGGCCAAGCGACAGGATCTGCGCGAAGCCGGTATAGAACCACATCCCCTCGAACACGACATAGAAGGCGACGAGATCGCGCAGGAAGGCGCGGTCGCTATCCGGCGTCCCCGTCTGGAACGACGGATCGTCCAGGTGCTGCGTGTGCTTGAGCGCCCAGGCCGCCTTGTCCGTGATCGACGGCACCTCGCGGTACATGTTGAACAGCTCGCCCTCGTCGAGGCCGAGGCTTTCGACGATATACTGGAAGGTGTGGGTGTGCACCGCCTCCTCGAAGGCCTGCCGAAGGAGGTACTGCCGGCACTCCGGATTGGTGAGGTGACGGTAGATCGCCAGCACGATGTTGTTGGCGACGAGCGATTCAGAGGCTGCGAAGAAGCCGAGATTGCGCTTGATCGCGCGCCGCTCGTCCTCCGTCAGCCCGTCCCGCGACTTCCATAGCGCGATGTCGGCCTGCATCGAAACTTCGGTCGGCATCCAGTGATTGTTGCAGCCTGAGAGATACTTCTCCCAGGCCCATTTGTACTTCAGCGGAAGCAGCTGGTTGACGTCGGCGCGGCAGTTGATCATCCGCTTCTCGTCGACGGAGACGCGGCCGCCGGCGCGGTCGATCGCACCTAGGCCGGTCGGGTCGGCCGGCTCGAGCTTGAGCTGGCTCTGCGGACGCAGTGCAGTGGCTAGACTTGAGGCGGCCGGAGCGGCTGCTGTGGTTTCGGTATCGGACCAGTCGAGCATCGTCATCTCCTCACTGGCACGCTTCGCATTCGGGATCGTCGATCCGGCAGGCCTTGATGCCGTCGAGGTCCGGTGCCGCTGCGGTCGGGATCACGATCGGCGCGTGCGACACCGCCACAGACGCGGACACCGCATTGAGCTTTCCGTCGGTGCCCTTCAACGTCGATTTCTCGACATGCGTGGCGCTGCGCGAGCGCAAATAGTACGTCGTCTTCAAGCCGCGCCGCCAGGCCAGCCAGTAGAGCGCGTCGAGCTTCTTGCCGGAGGGATTGGCGATGTAGAGGTTGAGCGACTGCGACTGGTCGATCCATTTCTGCCGGCGCGCGGCCGCCTCGATCAGCCAGGCGCTGTCGATCTCGAAGGCGGTGGCGTAGAGCGCCTTCAGATCGTCAGGAACGCGGTCGATCTGGCCGACGCTGCCGTCGAAATATTTGAGGTCGGAGACCATCACCTCGTCCCAAAGCCCCCTCGCCTTGAGGTCGCGCACCAGGAACTCGTTCACGACCGTGAAGTCGCCGGACATGTTCGATTTCACGAACAGGTTCTGATAGTTCGGCTCGATCGACTGCGAGACGCCGCAGATGTTGGAGATCGTCGCCGTCGGCGCGATCGCCATGACGTTCGAGTTGCGCATGCCGCTGGACGTGACCTTCTCGCGGAGGCGATCCCAGTCGAGTGTTGCGGAGCGATCGACGTCGAGACCACCGCGCGCGTCGGCGAGAAGCTGGATGGAGTCGAGCGGCAAGACGCCCTTCGACCACAGCGAGCCCTCGAAGCTCGGATAGCGTCCGCGCTCCGCGGCGAGATCGGACGACGCTTCGATCGCGTGGAACGAGATTGCCTCCATGCTGGTGTCGGCAAACGCCACTGCCGCGTCGGACGCGGTCGGAATGCGCTGGACCTGAAGCGCTTCCTGAAAGCCCATGAGGCCGAGCCCGACGGGACGATGACGCATGTTGGAGCGACGCGCCTCCGGGATGGTGTAGAAATTGATGTCGATGACGTTGTCGAGCATCCGGACGGCGGTGGTCACCGTCCGCTTCAGCTTGGCCTGGTCGACACCATCAGGCCCGACATGGTTGAGCATGTTGATGGAGCCGAGATTGCAGACCGCGACCTCGTCGGCGGAGGTGTTCAGCGTGATCTCGGTGCAGAGGTTCGACGAGTGGATCACGCCAACGTGCCGCTGCGGCGAACGCAGGTTGCAGGGGTCCTTGAAGGTGATCCAGGGATGACCGGTCTCGAACAGCATGGTCAGCATGCGACGCCAGAGGTCGCTCGCGCGCACGGTCTTGAAGACGCGCATGCCGCCGGCTTTCGCCTTGGCCTCATAGGCCTCGTAAGCCGTCTTGAACGCCCCGCCGTATAGATCGTGCAAATCGGGCGTCTCGTCGGGCGAAAACAGCGTCCATTCGCCATCGGCATCGACGCGCTGCATGAACAGGTCCGGCACCCAATTGGCGGTGTTCATGTCGTGGGTACGACGGCGGTCGTCGCCGGTGTTCTTGCGCAGGTCGAGGAATTCCTCGATGTCGACGTGCCAGGTCTCCAGATAGGCGCAGACCGCGCCCTTGCGCTTGCCGCCCTGGTTGACGGCAATCGCGGTGTCGTTGGCAACCTTCAGGAACGGGATGATGCCCTGGCTCTCGCCGTTGGTGCCCTTGATGTGGGCGCCGAGCCCACGGACCGGCGTCCAGTCGTTGCCGAGGCCGCCGGAATATTTTGCCAGCAGTGCGTTGTCCTTGATCGACTTGAAGATGCCGTCGAGGTCGTCCGAGACTGTCGTGAGAAAACAGGACGACAATTGCGGACGCAGCGTACCCGAATTGAACAGCGTCGGCGTCGAGGCCATGAAGTCGAACGATGACAGCAGATCGTAGAACTCGATCGCCCTGGCCTCTCGGTCGATCTCGCGCACCGCAAGACCCATCGCGACGCGCATGAAGAAAGCTTGCGGCAGTTCGATCCGCTTGCCGCGGACGTGCAGGAAGTAGCGGTCGTACAGCGTCTGGAGGCCGAGGAACTGGAAGTTCAGGTCGCGCTCGGGCTTGAGTGCAGCCGCGATCCGGCCGAGGTCGAAGCGGGCCAGTTCAGGATCGAGCAGTTCGGCAGCGATGCCGGTCTTCACGTAGGCCGGGTAATATTCGGCATAGCGCACAGCCATATCGGCCTGCGAGGCGAAGGTCGGCCCGGCATGGACATAGGACAGCACCTCGCCGCGGAGCTTGTCCAGCAGCAGGCGCGCACTGACATAAGCATAATTCGGCTCCTGCTCGACCAGCGTGCGTGCGGCCATGATCGAGGCCAGCGCCAGTTCGTCCTGGCTGATGCCGTCGTAGAGATTGCGGGTGGTCTCGGTGAGCACGGGTGCCGCGGAGACGCCGTCGAGACCGGCGCAGGCTTCGCCGATAATCAGCGCAAGCCGCTTGGTGTCGAGACCAACGCGCGAACCGTCGGCGAGCGTGACATGAAGTGCCGGCGCGACAGCGGGCGTCGCTTCCGCGGCCGCCTCCTCGGCGCGCTGGCGCGACCGCTCCTCGCGGTACAGCACATAGGCGCGTGCGACCTTGTGGTGCTCGCTCCGCATCAAGGCGAGCTCGACCTGGTCCTGCACATCCTCGATATGGAAGGTGCGTCCCTCGCCTGCCCGCCGCATCAACGCAGCGACGACTTCGGCCGTCAGCTGCTCCACGCTCTCATGGACGCGGCGCGAGGCGACCGCACTGGTGCCTTCGACCGCAAGAAACGCCTTGGTCATGGCGACCGCGATCTTCGCGGAATCGAACGGCGAGACCTTGCCGTTGCGACGGATGATCTGCATGGCCGGCTCGCTCGAAGCAGGCGCAAGCGATTGTGGACGCAAATGAACGATGGGTGCGGAAGCGGTGTCCGCGTCGTGCAGGTTGAGTGACATCAAAGGGCCCCGTGATGCGCGCGTTGTGTTTGAACGGGGCTGTAAGGAAGGACGCTGCAGAAACGCCGGCGGCAGAGTTGCCGGGCGGTGCGTGCAAGCGACCGCCGGACACCCCGCCCGTGGACGTTCAGATCGTCGCGGCAGGTCTCCTGGCTCGCAGGTCGTCGCCCACTTCCCGTCTTCCCGGCGCGAAAGGCACCAGTGACGATTGTTCGGAAGCAGCTCGCTGCTGACAGTTGCGGGGGCAGCGCCGGAATTCCGCGCTCTCGCGCGGTTCACCGGCTTCCCTCTTAGCCACTAAATCTTGCGATCCAGCGGAACCGTGACGCCCACATGTGGTGACATATGCAGCCGGGTGTCAACGATTCGTTGCGGGCCGGAAGCGGTGTTCCCTGTGGAATGCGGGAGTTCCCGCCTGGCTCGCGCAACCCTTGGGATGACGCACATCCAGCATTACGCGTTCCGCATCGCGCGCCCGAACGGATCGACCAGGCGGACGATCTCGCAGGCGGCGACGAGGCCGGCGAGCCAGACGGCGCTGGTCAGCCCGATGCGCGTCACGATGGCCGCAGTGAACGCGCCCTCTCCGCCAAGGAACGGCGTCGCGGCAAGCAGCGCGAGCTCATAGGCGGCGTAGGCGGCGACGAGCGCGATGGCCAGCATCAGCGGCGTGCGGCCCTGCGGCAGCAGGCGGAGAACGGTCGATGCCGCTGCCGTCGACAGCAACGCGGCAGCACCGATGACAAAGCCCCAGGCGATGGTGCTGCCATCGATGGGATAGTGCAGCACGCCAAAGCCGATGGTCTGGTTCACGAGCCAGGCGCCGGTGACGACGAGCAGCGCCGGACGCATCGGCAGCATCGCGGCGGCGACGACGGCGAACGCCGCAAACGGCGTCGCGCAGGCAAGCGCGAAGCTCGCGAGCGCGCATGACACCGTCAGCAGTGCAAAGCAGAACATCGGCGCGATGCGCGACGCGACCGGATGAAGGCGGAAACGGTCGGCGTGGGGCGGCAGGATGGTGACAGTCATGGAACGATCTCCTTGTGGGATTTGTAGCACAATTTTGCTGGAACGCGGCATCACGTCTGACTCAGTGAAGAGCCTCCATGGGATCTTCAGTCTCGGCTGGATCGCGCCGGTCGTAGGCGGCAAGCCAGGCGGCGAGTGTCACGGTGTGCGGCTCCTTGGCCGCCAATTGGCGCAAGGCCACGCGAACGGTGGCGCGCGCCGTGCGATCGGGCGGAAGCGTCGCCGTCTCAGATCCCCGCCCCTTCGCGACCGCCTCGACCACGGCCCTCTTGCACGCCGTCAGCTCCGGCAGCCCATAGAGTTCGAGCAGCGCCTGGAAGGCTGCGTGATGATCCGGCCGAAAAGCGCGCTTGCGGCCGAGCTGATCGCGGAGCGGATGGGCCGGATAGAGATGCGCGCAGGGGATCCACCCCTCAGGCAGCGGCTCGGTGGCGGCATGGGTGCGGCGATGCGCAAGCAGCTTTGGCGAGACGTGGGTGTGCGGGCCGTCAGGGCTTTGCCCGCCCGGCGGCGGGATCGGCTGGAATACCTCGGCGCGCCCGATGCGGCTGATGAAGACGCGGTGCGGATTGGCGGCCAGAATGATCCGCATGGCGTCGCTTTCGGGCGCGAACACGGATTGGCCCGTGCGGCTCCTGAGCGCGGCGACGGCATCGGCATCGCTGACACGGATGCAGGCGTCGACCTGCAACGTTCCGAGGCCAAGGTCGAACAGGATGCCGCTGCGATCCCTCGTCAGGAGCGCCTCGATATCCGGACCGAGCTCGGTCAGCACGGTACGACCACTCATGGCGCTGGCTTCATGCGGAAGACACAGCGCGATGCGGTGGCTCCAGCTCTCCGTGGTCGGCGATTCCGATGCGATCAGGCGCAGATCCGGGTGGGAGACAACGCGTATCCCACCCTTCTGCGTCACGGCGCTGATCCCGTTGCGAGACTGCTCCATATCGAAGGCCTCACCGGGCTCGCGTGTGAACTCGGCAATGGCACCGAACGTGCCGACGCTCCAGCCGGCCTCAGCGTCGGCAAGCTGGCTTGCGATCAGGTCCATGAGCGGATCGGCCGTCGTCATGAGGCTTCTCTCTCTCGCTATCTGACGTCGTAATTCGCCAGGCGAATGCCGCCATAGACGCCCAGTCCCGGCTGCAGAAAGCCGGTCGGATTTTGATAGTGCACATTGGCGAGATTATCGACCCGGCCGAACACCTTCACCTGGTCGGTGACCAGATATTCGGCTGCGACGTTGACGACAGTGTAGGCTGGAGCCAGCAGACGCAGAATGCTGAAGTCGCGGTTACCATCGACGAAACTCCCGACGTGCAACACGGTTGCGGAAAGTGTCAGCGGATCGATCGGATTCCAGATGACATTTGCGCTCCACTTCTCCTTCGGACGCCTCAGCAGCTCCAGTCCCGCCGTCGCATCCACCGCGCGGGTAAAAGTGTAGTCGGCACGAACGCGAAGCCGGTCCGTGATCGCAGCCGCGACGAAGCTCTCCGTGCCCTCCGTGATCGCCTTGCCGATATTGGTGTTGGTGCTCGCGAACGTCACGGGATCGAACGTGCTCTGGATCAGGTCCGTGATGTTGTTGCGGAAGTAGGTCGAGCCGAAGCGAACGCGATCGCCAAACAAGGGTTGCTCGAAGCCGGCGTCATATCCGACGCTTTCCTCGGGCCTGAGGTTGGGATTTGCAAAGAAGAAGAACGCGGGAAAGCTCACGTAAAGCTGGTTGAGCGTGGGCGCCTTGAACCCCGTGCCGTAGCTTCCCTTGAACTTCGTATCCGTGACCGGCACGATCACGGCAGACGCCAGACGAAAGGTCGGATGCTCTCCAAACCGCTCGTTGTCGTCCTGCCGGACGTTGGCCGTGAAGAAGACTCGATCCCGGAACTGGGACTGCAGCTCCATATACCCGGCCTTGTTGACGTTTTGCGCCGAGACCGTCGCCGTTTGCAGTGTTTCGGTCTCATGCTCCGCACCAATGATGACATTGTTGTTGGGCGCGAGCTGGGTCGTGGTGTGCCAATCATACTTGACGCGGTCGCCGGTCGTAATCGTGGCCATCACGTCGCCGGGCGAGATGTTGTAGTTCCAGTGATTGGTGTAGTTGACGCCGAAATAGCTTTTCATCCGGTCGTCGAGAGCGGACCAGACCGCCTCCCCGCGCGTGAAGAGCTGGTGCACCGTCTGCGTGCTTTGCGCGGCCGCGGGAAAGCTCGCGGATGTGACGGGATCGAAGGTGTCTCCGGTAAAGCGCAGGGTAGCGTCGGTGTACCGCGCCACGCCATTGAGCGTCAGGTTTTCGCTCAGTTCGGCGCCAAGCTTCGTCGAATAAGTCATGTTGTCGTAGTTGTTGCCGATCGCCTTCTGCCCCGGCGGCAGCAATTCGACCGGCGTCACCGGCACGTCGTTCGCGTGGAAATGCGCGACGTTGAAGGCATAGTTGAAGTGGTCCTGTGAACCGCTCAGACCTGCAGTTTGATTGAACGTTCCGAACGAGCCTCCCTCGACCGAGCCGGTGGCGCGGGCGGGACCGTCGCCCTTCTTCGTCACGATGGAGATCACGCCACCCAGCGCGTCTGCGCCGTAGAGACCGCCCTGCGGACCGCGCAGGACTTCGATCTGCTGAATGTCGGAGGTGAGCAACTGGCCGAAATCAAACGAACGGTTCGGGTTGCCGGGATCGCTGACATCGATGCCGTCGATCAGGACCTTGGTGTGGTTGGAATTCGTTCCGCGCATGAAGATCGACGTCTGTCCCCCCGGACCGCCGGTCTGCACGAGGTTCAGGCCAGGAACCGCGCTCAGCGCATCGGATGCGGTCCGGCGCTGATCGCGCTCCATGTCTCTGGCGGTCAGAACCGTCACCGAGCTCGCAACCAGATTGGTCGGAGTGACAACGCCCGTCGGACTGACGACGACCGTCGGAAACAGGTTGGCCGCGGATACCCCGGCAACCGGGGGCGACGCCGGCACCAGCTCGGGCTTCGGCAGCCGAGCGACGCGCCGCTGCTCGGGCTGGTCGGGCGCAGGCCGCGCGGCTCGCGGCTTGGCCGCACGCTCGGTCGGCGCGACCTCGACCGGCGGCAGCAGATCGGGCGATGCCGACTGCTGGGCCTGGGCAATGGACAGATCGAGCGAATACAGGGAAACGAACGCGACAACGCCGGCGCGGAAGCGCCTGGCGGCAAAGACAATACGGGACACTCTTGTAACCTCGGTATGACGTCAGTGGCACGTCACAGCGAACGAGGTTTCACGGCGGAGCGTTCGATTGCTCCCGTGAAGCTAATGTCTGTACTCCCCGACCGACATCTTCGCGTGTGACCACGGCTGACGGCAGGTCTCCTGGCTCGCGGGTCGTTACCTTACGTCGCCTTCCCAGGACCGAGATTCCCAGTGGCATATGACGAAAGATTCACCGCTTACAGTTGCGGGGGCAGCCGTGGCGTTGAGAATATCCCGGTATCGGGAAAACCTCGCACCACGTTCCCTTTTGATCTCCGTGAGGAGAACCGTCACCGGCCAATCTACGGGGCGGGCAAGCGGAGAGTCAATCGGCCGGTTGCATGACGGGCAAAGCACCGCACCGGAGATTGAGCCGGCGCAATCAGGCCGGCTCCCGCTCCGAACGCGTCCTGATCACCGCCCGCTCGCCGGCATCGACGAGCTGGCCGATGCCGGTGCGGCCCGTGAGCGCGCAGCGGATGATGTTCTCGGCAACGGACCTGCGAAAGCAATGGTCCTCGCCGACCGGGCGATTGCGGCAGACCCGATCCAGCGCCAGCTTCATGTTGATCCGGGTGCGGGTGTCGAAATGCTCGCTGATCATTCGCAGGGCCTCGGTGCGTTGATGTCGGAGCGGAAACGCGTCGGCGTAGGCTGGGTTCCAAAAACGGACCGCGCAAGGCGTTGCGCAGAGCCGACTACGCCCGATCTCTTGGTCCTGTGACGGGCGGGCTACGCCCGACCTCTTGGCCGCTGGGCCTGAGCCCAGGCCGCGGTGACATCGCGCAGCGGAGCGTCGATGCGCCGGATCGGGGTCAGCTCACCGGAGGCCGAGATGATGGCGGTCTCCTCGCGGCGACAGCGCGGGCATACGAAGCGGACCTCGTGCGGCGACGCCGACCAGCTCGAACGTTTGACGTTGGCCGCCATCGGCCATGCATCGCAATGCGAGCACGACACCAGGAACCGACCGGGATCGAGCATACCCATTCCATAGGACTCCGCGTCCTGCCTGCCCCTTCAATGACTAACCCATGTGAATCGTTCCGGTGCCCGAGCACCGTCTGCTCCTCAGCTTCACGCAGCGCCGCCGCTCAGTGGGCACCCTTGAGGGTGCATGACGTGGTGCAGGTGACGGTGTTGCCGTGGTCGCACGCCTTGCAGGCGGCAACGCACTGGTTCATGTCGCGGGGATTGTAGGAGCTGTAGTTCCGCATCGCACAGACCGGGGTCGAGCCGGTGATGTCCTGCTCCTGGTTGCAGGCGGCCGTCATGAGCGCGAAGATGAGGACTGCGAGAAGGCGCATGGGATTGCCCTGGTGAGGAGCGGCAAAGCGACGTCAGCGAGATGCGCTGCACCGCAACGGACCTCGGCATTCCCAATGCGAGCAATCATGATCGCGACGCTCGCATCCTCAAAGGATGCGCGCCAAACATTAAGAACGGATTGCAGGCGGCGTCAGGCCGCGGCCTTGGTCGCGATCGCCTTCCGCATATCCACCGCCAGCTGACGATACTGCTCCGAGAGTCTCAGATAGAACTCGCGCTTGGTGCTGTCGGTGGCGAGCTTGGCAATCAGCTCGCATTCGGCGGTGAGCGTCTCGAACCGTTCCAGCCTGTCATGAAGTTCTGTCATCGGCGTGTCCCCATCAAACGCCACAAGGGACGTCAAACCTAAGCCTGAGAAATAGGTCACGGCGAACATCGTTATCGAGTAGAAACGTTTTTTCCAGCAAGGGCGGTGCAAGCCCAGCAAGAACAGCTATTTCTGCTCCAGCCGCCAGGCGCCGTCCCAATTGGCGTCCGGCGGATTGGCCTCGAACTGCGCGATGCGGCCGAGCAGCGTGCGCGAGGGACCGTCGCCGGGCACGGCTTCGAGCGCTGCATTGAACGCGGCGCGAGCCTCGTCGAAGCGCTGCGCGCGGTAGGCGGCGAGGCCTTCGGCGTAGCGCGCGCGCAGGCTCTCCTGCGGGACGCTGAGCCCGTGCGCCTTGCTCATCACCTCGAAAATGGCCTGCGATGCGCTTTGGCCGGCCACCGCCAGACGATCGATCTCGCGCAGCTCGAGGTTCGAGCCGATCGCGTCCGCCGTGGCCTGCGCGATCAGGATCCGCGTGCCGTAGATCTTGTTGACCAGTTCGAGCCGCGAAGCGAGGTTCACGGCATCGCCCATCACGGTGAAGCTCATCATCAGCTCGGAGCCGATGCTGCCGGTCAGGACCTCGCCGGTGGCAATCCCGATGCGCAGATCGCAAGGGCCTGGCATGGCGCGGATACCGAGCAGGTCAGGCAATTGCTTCTGCAACGCCGGCACCTCATCGGCCATGTCGATGGCGGCGTAGCAGGCGAACAGCGCCGGCTCGTCCTCCTCAATGAAGGGAGGGCCCCAATAGGCCATGATGGCATCGCCGATATATTTATCGATAACGCCGCGATGGCTCCGGATCGGCGCGGACATCACCGTGAAATAGTGGTTCATGACCTTGACGAGGCCACGCGGGGTCATGCCCTCGCTCATCGAGGTGAAGCCGCTCATGTCGGAGAACATGATGGTCATCACCCGGCGCTGGCCGTCGATGGCAACTTCGGGTCGGTCGATCAGCCCCTGCGCCACCTTGGGATCGATATAGCGGCCAAAGGTCTCACGGATCCGCTCGTTGTGCCGCAGCTGCTCGATCATGCGATTGAAGGCGGCGGCGAGTTCGCCGATCTCGTCCTGGGTCGAGACCGTGATGGTCTTGTCGAAGCGGCCCGCCTCGACCTCGCGGGTGCCGGCGAGCAACAGCCGCACCGGTCGCGTGATGCCACTGGAGACGAGGAGCGCGAAAGCAAATCCGACCACCGCCGCGAGGATGGTGACGATGCCCGAAATGATCATCGCCTGGCGCTGGCGACCGATCACTGTCGCCGTACTGGCGAAGACCTGCTTCAGCATGTCGGCGCGGATCGCGTCGATCTTCTGGTTGAACTGGTCGCGTATGGTGTCGAGATGCTCCAGGGTCCCGCGCGCCTCCGTCATCTGCTTGCCTTCGACCTGCTTGAGGAGTTTTGCGTGGTCCTCATTCATGTCGTGACGCAGCTCGGTGAGAGTGGTTTCGATGCGGGTCTCGATCCGCGCCAGCCCGGCATTGTCGGAAGGCGTCCTTTTGTCGTCGATGATCGCGTTGATGTGCGTGCGCGCGGCCTCGGCTTCCTCGTCGATCTTCCGATCGGCCTCCTCGAATTCGCGCAGGCGCGCCGCATAGGCCTCCTCCTCCGAGGGGGCCTGCATCTTCATCATGACCATCCGCCGCAGCGCCACCGAGCGCTCCAGCGAGCGGATGTTGGCGCGCGCCAGATGGCCGTAGGCCGGAATGTAGCGATCGGTCAGCTCGTCGAGCAGGACGCCGACCTGGCTCGACATCACCATCGAAAGAATCGCGGTGACCAGCATCAGGACGATCAATCCGAGGGCGATCCCGACGATCTTGCGCCTGATCGACTGGTTGAAAAGTGGCATGAGCGGTGGGGGTAAGAGCTGAAAGGATCGGTTGGGAACTCAATACACCGGATTTGGACGCGGGAACACGCGCAATCTGGCCTTCGCGGCGCCCTGAACCGCGCGCAACCGTCGCGCGAGCCCTATTCGTTAACAAAGGTTGAAGGCATTGCCCTTTCCGCCATTTCGGAAGTTCCCGAGTTCCCATCGGTATTTTGCCGCATTGTTGAAGGAGCGTGAGGACTGCGAAACGATGTCGTGGCATCGTTTTGGGTGTCGTCTTTGATTCTCAAGCCGCATGTCGTCGCGGACCTTGGTTTGTAGTGGTTTCGCAGGGGGACCATCGAATGAACCAGTGCCTACGCTCGCTCGCGTGTGTCGTTGCCGTGGCCGCATTGGCCCTTCTTCCTGCCGAGTTGGCAGCGAAGAGCAGTCACAAATCGTCGGCGTCGAAGAAAACGCATGAGACGAAAGCCGGCGGCAAGCAGCGTCACGCTGCCGCGAAGTCGCGCCACGGCAAGCATGCCGACGCCAAGCGCAAGTCCAAGAAGGACGACGAGCCCTCGGACAAGCCGGCGCCGCCGCCGCTCACCGGCGACCTCGCCGCGCTGAAGGACGCCATCGATCTCGCGCGCAAGGGCAAGACCGACGATGCGAGCGCGGYGCGCGACCGCATTGCCGACCTGGCCGGACAGAAGCTCGCCGACTGGTTCATGCTGCGCCATTCCGAGAGCACGGCACCTTTCAAGCGCTACGCCGGCTTCCTGGCCGCCAATCCGGACTGGCCGAGCAGCGCCCTGCTCCGCCGCCGCGCCGAAGCGCGGCTGTGGCAGGAGAAGAGCGACGCGGCGACCGTGCACAAGTTCACCATGGACCGGCCGACCAGCGCCAAGGGCAAGTTCGCGCTCGCCCGCGTGCTCCTGGGTGAAGGCGACAATGACAGGGCTACGCGCCTGGTGCGCGAGGCCTGGCGCACGGACGAACTATCCGAGCGCAGCGAGGAGGATTCCTACGAGGCGTTCCGCGATCTCCTGACCGCTGACGATCATCGCGCCCGCATGGACAAGCGCCTCGGCGCCAAGGACTACGCCGGTGCAAGGCGCGCCGCAAAACGGCTTGGCGAAGATGCGCTCGCGATCGTCAAGGCCTGCTCGGCCGTCACCGGCAAGGCCAACAAGGCCAAGGATTATCTCGAGGACGTCTCGACCGAAGCACGCCGCGATCTCGGCTACGTCCTCTGCCGCGCGCAGTGGCATCTCCAGAACGACCGCATCGACGACGCCGCCGAGGTGATCCTCGCCGCCGCGCCCGACACGATGGCGGCCCAGGACACCGATGCCTGGTGGCGCGAGCGGCGCCTGCTCGCGCGAAAGCTGCTCGACCAGGGCAAGTTCAAGACCGCCTACGACGTGGTGCGCGCGGCGGCGGTGCCCGCGATGGAAGTCTATCGCGTCGACTACCACTTCATGTGCGGCTGGATCGCGCTGCGCTATCTCGACGATCCCAAGGCGGCGATGGTGCATTTCGCCGCGATCGACGAAGGCTCGGCCAATCCGATCGCGCTGTCGCGGGCGCATTACTGGCGCGGCCGCGCGGCCGAGGCGATGGGGGCGACGGCGGATGCGCGCATGAGCTATCAGGCGGCGGCGCGCTATCCGACCGCCTATTACGGCCAGCTCGCACGCGCCAGGCTCGGCCTCGACGGGATCGAGCTGCGCCCGCCCTCGCCCGTGCTGGCCGCGGCCGAGACACAGCCCGCGGACGAGCGCGTCCGCGCTGCCGAGATGCTCTACGGCATCGGCGAGCGCGACATGGTGTTCTATTACGCCGAGGATTTTGCCAAGGAGAGCACCGACGTCGCAGCCCTGGAAGCGCTCGGCGAGCTCGCCGGCCGGCGCAACGATGCGCGCGTGATGCTGGAGGTCGGCAAGTCGGCGCTGGCGCACGGGCTTGCGCTCGACCATTACGCCTTCCCGACCATCGGCATTCCCGAGCACAAGCAGGTCGCGCCCGCAATCGAGACCAGCGTGATCTATTCGGTGGCGCGCACCGAAAGCTCGTTCGACCAGCGCGACAAGTCACCCGCCAACGCGGTCGGCCTCATGCAGGTGACGCCGGAGGCGGGCCGCGATACCGCAAAGCGCTTTGGCCTGACCTATGACTGGGACAGGATGGTGTCCGATCCCGTCTACAACACGCAGATGGGCGCGGCCGAGCTCAGCGCGCTGCTGTCGGAATATCGCGGCGACCAGATCATGACCTTCGCGGGCTACAATGCCGGCCGCGGCCGGGTGCGCGAATGGGTGCAGGCGCGCGGCGACCCGCGCGATCCCAAGGTCGATCCGGTCGACTGGGTCGAGCGCATCCCGCTGTCGGAGACGCGCAACTACGTCCAGCGCGTGATGGAGAATGTGCTGGTCTACCGCGCCCGGTTCGAGGGCAGTGGCACGGCCACGGCGAAGTCCGAGCAACGCGTCACGACGCACGAAGTCAGCGCGGCACCCACGGCAGCGGCCGCAGCCGCCGCGCCCTAGCTTCGCAACGCCGGGGCTGGACGCGGCGCGAAGCTGGATGCAGTGACTGCGGCCGCCGACTCTGCGCGGCCCGCATCGTTAGGCTAGCCGTCACCTCCTTCCGTGGTCAGAAGGTTCGTGCGCGCGCAGAAATGCTTCCGTCAGCGCGCCCGAGAGCGCGCCGAATTGCATCATCCAGCTCCAGCTCGAAATGGCCGCCAACACCGTGACCATCTCGAGCGAACTGCGGTAAGGCCAGAGCGCTTCCATGCTCGTCTGCTGATATCTGCGGTAGCAATCATACTCGCAGTACTGCCGTTGCGTGGACACATGCCGGACGTAGCTCGAGCCCAGCGGCCGGGCGCACGCGCTGCAGGAGACGCCATGATGCGGTTGGTCCTGGTTGACGAGCATGAATTTCAACGTTCTGTCCTCCCCTGCCAGCAGTCGCATCGGCCGATTCGCCTCGCCCACCCGTCAGCTCAAGACGCCGCTTGCGCTCGCCTCTCGATCAACGGCGCCGCTTCGTGATGGAGCGCGTAACACTCGTAGCCGCAATAGGGCAGCAGCGTCTTCGCGTCGCGCAGATAGCCGCCGCTGATCTCCTCGCAGCACCATAGACAGAACGTCTTGCGGAAAGGGGTCCTGCCGTTCACCAATATGAATCTCACGTGGCACCTCCCAACGCGAAGCAGTAGACCGTGTCGACCAGAGAGGCGGACGGCGGCGGCGCGCAAAGATGGTTGCGGCCATCGGGATTGTCCCTGTTTCGCTCGACCTTCTGGGATGGAATGAGAATGTACTTCCCGTCTTCCCGGCGCCGCGCGTAGATCCGGCCGTCGACGTATCGCACCTCGGTCGGGTAGCAATCCGCACTGTTGCAGCAGCTGAGCACGGGATTATCGGGCATGTGCCAACTGGAATAGAACTTCTCGTGCAGGAGCTGATCCTGGAGCGGATGATGACGGTGTGCACCATCCTGTCCGAGCTCGTCGGCCTTCACTCCCGTTACCAACGGAAGCGGCAGCGCGATCATCAAGAGGAGCTTGCAAGCACGGTTCAGCACGCAGCCTCCGGTTCAGAATTGCCGAATGGAGCCGATCGAAGGGCTAATCCTCATGCCGCCTGAAATCGAAACAACCATCGGCGGTCGCGTTCGCGGCGCGCCCTGAAGCGATCGAGACATTTTCTGGAGCACAGCGGCGCTCGCCACGAATAATATCGGATCAGGCCGAATTTGTCGCTACAGACAGCGCAAGCTTTTACGGCAGGGCCACGCTCGGAGTGTTCAGGCGTATCGCACATCATGCTCTCCTTCCGGCTCTCATGGTCGTGGCTTCGCGCGTACGCTGACGCCCGGCCATCCACGCTCGTTACTGAAATGCGGCCTCTCAATCGCGACCAGCCAATCGTGCGGCAGGTCGGGCAATGGACGCGGAGCTATCGGCAGCACATCGAGCTAATCGCCGGCTTGTGGCCTTGCACATCGCGTCCCTTCGATGGTTGTGAGACTAGTCCGCATGCAACGGACGACTCAATTGTACGGAGGTAAATGTGCGCTATGACTTGGGATGCGCGAGCTATACGTAGGTTTGTCCCGTAGTTTTCCGGGCCTTCGCCGCACCTTCGCAACGAGACGGCGCAAGGCCGGCAGGCTGCACGGCTGCCGCGAGTTTCGGCGCGGAGTCTACTTTGGTCGGAGGGAATTGCTCCCCTGATTGCAAAGTGCTCTACTTGCTTCGACCCCTGCGAGCCGGGACGCCCGCGATGATGCCTGGCCAAATCGCGAAATTTGGTAATTCGGCCGCACAATTGCTGCTCGGCRGCCTCGCGGCGCTTCGATCTTTCGGCACCGGCGAGAAGGACAGTTCCGCGGTCGGTGATGACTCGCGACAGGACATCGTCGATCTACGCGACGCCGTGAAGCAGTGGCGCGAGGTGTTCGAGCATAATCCGGTCATGTATTTCATGGTCGATCCGGCCGGGACGGTGCTCAACGTGAACACGTTTGGCGCCGCACAATTGGGTTACACGGCGACCGAGTTGACCGGCCAATCCGTGCTGAACGTCTTTTTCGAGGAAGACCGCGACTTCGTCCGTCAATGCGTAGGGTTGTGCCTGGAAACCGTGGACCAGTCGCACACCTGGGAGATTCGCAAGATCCGCAAAGACGGCTCGGTTCTCTGGGTCCGTGAAAACGCCAAGGCGATGCTGCGCGGCGACGGCACGCCGGTCGTGCTGGTCGCCTGCGAAAACATCACCCAGCGCAAGGAGGCGGAGGATGCGCTGCGGCAGAGCGAGGCCTACCTCGCCCAGGCTCAGGAACTGAGCCGCACCGGCAGCTTCGGCTTGAGCCCCACGACCGACGAGATCTTCTGGTCGAGGGAAACGTTTCGCATTTTCCAATGTGACCCGGCCATGCAGCCGAACCTGGGCTTTGTGTTTCAGCGCATCCATCCGGAGGACCGCGATGCGGTCCGCAAGACCCTTGATCGAGCTTTCCGCGAGGCGGAGGATTTCGACCATGAATATCGCCTGTTGATGCCGGATGGATCCATCAAATATCTCCATTCCGTGGCACGCGCGGTGAGACGTGCATCCGGGCGCATCGAGTTCGCCGGCGCTGTCACCGATGTCACGATTGCAAAGGAAACAGAGAAGAGGCTGCGCCGCAGTGAGGCCTATCTGGCCGAAGCCCAGCGCCTCAGCCATACGAGCAGCTGGGCCTGGGACGTGCGTCGTCAGGAGTTTGCCTACCGATCGGCTGAGCTCTACCGCCTGTTCGGATTTGAGCCGGACCAGATCGATGTCCCGGCGCGGGCTTTCCAGCAACGGATCCTCGCCGATGACTTTCGACGAATTGCCGACGTTGAACGTCGCGCAATCTACCAAGGGGAGCCCTTCGAAATCGACTTTCGGATTGCGCGTCCGGACGGTTCGATACGACGTGTCCATACGGAGGGACATCCTGTCAAAGGCGGCGATGGCGATGTGATGGAAATCATCGGCACGCACGTGGACGTCACCGAGCAGTTCGCCGCAAAAGAAGCACTGCAAAAGGCCTTTGACGAGCTCAAGCAATCCGAGCAGCGCTTCCGCGACTATGCCGAAACCGCATCGGACTGGTTTTGGGAGACCGGGCCGGATCACCGCATCACCCGGATATCGGAACACGCCGATACGGCCAGTCCGGTGCCGACCGGCTTGATCGGGCTGACCCGTTGGGACATTCCGCCCGATGCCGAGTTCGAGCCCGAGAAGTGGGAGCAGCATCGCGCGGCGCTCGATGCCCACCTTCCGTTCCGCGACCTGGTTTACCGCAGCAGGGATCGCAACGGATCTCAGATTTACGTGCGCACCAGCGGCAAGCCCTTCCATGACGAGAATGGCAACTTTCTCGGCTATAGGGGCGTCAGCAGCGATGTGACGGCGGCAATCCGCACCGAGCAGGCCGAAGATGCCCTGCGCAAAGCGCAAGCCGAGCTCGCTCATGTCACGCGCATCACGACGCTCGGCGAGCTCACCGCCTCGATTGCCCACGAAATCAACCAGCCTCTCGCCGCCGTCATTTCCAATGCCGACGCCTGCATCGGTTGGCTCGGCCGCGACCCGGCCGATCTCGACGCTGCGCGCCGTTCCGTCGAATGGATCGTCGAGGACGCCAATCGGGCCAGCGAGGTGATCCGCCGGATCCGGGCGCTCGCGAAAAAGACCGAAATCGAGATGGTCCCAGTCGACATCAATCAGGTCGTGAGGGAGGTGATGGCCCTCGTTCGGCGCGAGCTCGCTACCCATGCCGTGTCGGTGCGGATGGAGTTGTCGTCGGGCCTGCCCAACATTTGCGGCGATCGGATCCAGCTCCAGCAGGTGCTGATCAACCTCGTCATGAACGGGATCGAAGCCATGCAAGCCAATGTCGAGCTCCCGCGCGAGCTGGCAATTCGCTCCAGTCGAGACGGCGACGAGCACCTGCTTCTTACCGTGACGGATCGCGGTCTCGGCCTTGACAGCGACGTGACAGACCGCATGTTCATGCCGTTCTTCACCACAAAGTCGAGCGGCCTGGGGATGGGACTATCGATCTGCCGATCGATCATCGAGGCTCACGCGGGCCGGCTTTCGGCATTCCCAAATGAGGGGAGCGGTGCAACATTCCAGATTGCCCTGCCCTTCCCACACGAGGCCGCGTCGTGACCGACCACGCCAAGCCAACGCAGGCGCAGGCACAGGCGGGGGCCGATGATCCGATCGTCCTGATCGTCGATGACGATCCGTCGATGCGGCGTGCGCTCACCAATCTCTTCCAATCGGTCGGCCTCAGGGTGGAGGCCTTCGGCTCGGCGGCGGAGGTCATGGAAGCCAAGCCGCCGGTGGTCCCCAGTTGCCTCGTGCTCGACATCCGCCTGCCCGGCTCGAGCGGCTTCGACCTCCAGGCGGACCTCGTGAAGGCCGACATTCGCACGCCTATCATCTTCATCACCGGTCATGGCGATATCCCCATGACCGTCCGGGCCATGAAGAGTGGCGCCATCGATTTTCTGACCAAGCCGGTGCGCGACCAGGACATGCTGGACGCGGTCCAGGCTGCGATCGAACGCGATCGCAAGCGGCGCGATGCCGAGAAGTCGGTCTCAAGCGTGCGCGCTCGCTTTGAAGGCCTGACGCCGCGTCAACGCGACATTCTCGCCCTGGTTGCGTCCGGCCTGATGAACAAGCAAGTCGCTGCCGAGCTTGGATTGGCTGAGATTACCGTCAAGATCTATCGCGGGCAGATCATGCGGAAAATGGGTGCGAAGTCATTGGCCGATCTCGTCAGAATGACCGAGGTGCTCGGAATTCCACGCCCGGGGGGAAAGGTGCAAACCTAAGTATGCTTTCCAAGGTCGCTCCGGGGGCCCATTTTCCGATGGGCGGCTGCGCCGCGCGCGGCCGCTCCCCGATCAGGAGCGATCATCTTGTCAGTCCCTTCGGTCATTTCCGTCATTGACGATGATCCATCCGTCCGCCTTGCGACCAACAATCTGCTGACGTCGCGGGGATACACCGTCTACATCTTTGGCTCCGCTCTCGAATTTCTCCAGTCGGCCGAACTGAGGACGACGTCCTGCGTGATCGCGGATGTGCAGATGTCGGTCATGAGCGGCGTTGATCTCCTGATGCATATGCGCGGCCTTGGTCACCGCACGCCGTTTATCTTCATGACCGCCTTTCCCGACGATGCCGTGCGCGACCGCGCACTGAAAGCTGGCGCCATCTGCTTTCTCGCGAAGCCGTTTTCCACGCCGGCTCTGATCAATTGTCTGGAGGCGGCCCTGTCGAAGCAGAGCGAAGCCAAGACGTAACGCGGCGCCGCGTGAACCTGATTGCTCCACGGGGGCGGCCACTTGACGTTGTGGCCGCATCCGAAGAGGCAATCCGCCTCAATCCACCTTGATGTCGGCGGCCTTGATAATCGGCCACCATTTTGCGATTTCCGCCTTCTGGCGGGCGCCGAGCGCTTCCGGCGTGAGCTGGTCCTTGGGCGTCATCTCGAGGCCCTGGCTTTCGAGCTGCTTCTTCACGGCGGGATCGTTCAGCGCTTCCACGGCGGCCGCATTGAGCTTGGTGACGATTTCCTTCGGCGTGCCCTTCGGCACCCACAGGCCCGACCACAACGTCATGTTGAAGCCTTTCAGCCCCGCCTCGGCTGCCGTCGGAATGTCCGGCGCCGACGAGAGCCGCTTGTCGTCGGTGATGGCATAGGCGCGGATCGTGCCGGCGCGGACCTGGTTGATGGAGTTGGAGGTCTGATCGATGATGACGTCGATCTGGCCGGCGATGAGATCGTTCAGCGCGGGCGCCGTGCCGCGATACGGCACATATTGCAGCTTGATGCCGCTGACGCTCTCGAAATAGACACCGGCGATATGGCTGCCGGAGCCGGCGCCGGCGGTGCCGGCGGTCGGCGGCGACGGTCGCGACTTCAGCCACTCGATGAGCTCCTTCAGCGAGGTCGCGGGCACCGCGTTCTTGCTCACCACGATCATCGGATTGCTCGGCAGCAGCACCACCGGCTCGAGATCGGCGACGAGGTCGTATTTGAGCTTGTAGACGGCGCCGTTGGCAACATGGGTGCCGAGATGGCCGAAGGAGATGGTGTAGCCGTCCGGCGCCGATTGCACGGCGCGACCGACGCCGATCGAGCCGCCCGCGCCCGTGACATTCTCGATCACCAGCGGCTGGCCGAGCGTCACCCGCATGCGCTCGGCGAGCACGCGCGCCATCGCATCCGACGGGCCGCCGGCGGCGAAGGGAACGATGACGGTGATGGGATGCGAAGGATAGTCATCGGCGCGGGCGACGCCGGTGAGAGCGAGAATACCGAGCAGCCCGGCCCAGATGGCCTTCTTCATTGTCTTCTCCCCAGCGATGTCTTTGTTG
Source organism: Bradyrhizobium sp. 2TAF36 (assembly GCF_052114925.1). NCBI lineage: Bacteria > Pseudomonadati > Pseudomonadota > Alphaproteobacteria > Hyphomicrobiales > Nitrobacteraceae > Bradyrhizobium > Bradyrhizobium sp. 2TAF36. Next base: position 200,012 of record NZ_JBFRFR010000012.1, read on the forward strand.
TTTTTGTGCCCTCCCGCGTACGGGAAGAGGGATCGGTCGTGAAGAGACGAAATGACGCGCCAGAGCGCGATCATCGCGCTCCGGCGGTCTTGCCGTCCCTAGAACTGCGTGTAGTCGATCGGCTTGTGGCGATCGAGCGTGCGGGTGACCGGCGGCAGCGGGTACTTCAGGCCGGTCGCGCAGTTGAACAGCATCACGCGGTCGGTCTTGCTGACACGGCCGTCGGCGAGGCTGTCCTTGTAGGCGGCGTAGGTCGCGGCGCCCTCGGGGCATAGCAGCAGCCCCTCCTCGCGTGCGACTTCGTTCAGCGCCGCCGAGATCTTGTCGTCGTCCACCGCAATGGCAAAACCCTTGCTCTCGCGCACCGCGCGCAGGATCAGGAAATCGCCGATCGCCTGCGGCACGCGAATGCCGGACGCGATCGTGTGGGCGTCCTCCCAGCGCGTCGCATGTTCGGTGCCGGCGTCATAGGCCCGCACCATCGGCGCGCARCCCGACGCCTGCACCGCGACCATGCGCGGGCGCTTGGAGCCGATGAACCCGATCTTCTCCAGCTCGTCGAAAGCCTTCCACATGCCGATCAGGCCGGTGCCGCCGCCGGTCGGATAGAAGATCACGTCGGGCACGTCCCAGCCGAGCTGCTCGGCGAGCTCCAGGCCCATCGTCTTCTTGCCCTCGATACGGTACGGCTCCTTGAGCGTGGACGTATCGAACCAGCCGACCTTCGCCTTGCCTTCGCCGACGATCTTGCCGCAATCGTCGATATAGCCGTTGACGCGATAGACGGTCGCGCCCTGAAGCTCGATCTCGCTGACGTTCACCTCGGGCGTGTCGGCCGGGCAGAAGATCGTGGTCTTGATGCCGCAGGAGGTCGCGTAGGCCGCGAGCGCCGCGCCGGCATTGCCGTTGGTCGGCATCGCCATGTGCTTGATGCCGAGCGCCTTGCCCATCGACACCGCCATCACGAGGCCGCGCGCCTTGAACGAGCCGGTCGGCAGGCGTCCCTCGTCCTTGACGATGATCTCGCCGCCGCCGAGCCTGGCGCCGAGCTTCGGCAGCCGGATCAGCGGCGTGGTGACCTCGCCGAGCGAGACGATGTCCTTGCATTTGCGCACGGGCAAGAGCTCGCGGTAGCGCCACATGTCGCCAGGACGCTGGGCAAGCGCGTCCTTGGTCAGCGCCTTCTTCACGCCCGCGAGGTCGTAGCGCACCAAAAGCGGCTTGCCGGCCTTGGAG